>NZ_JAQWTM010000275.1 GCF_029242675.1 Flavobacterium sp. | reverse complement strand
CTGTAAAGTTAAAGGGTGTAATCGCGTATACAAAACCTTCAAGAGGACGGTATTCTAGACGGTTCCACATGTCTGATGACGATGCTGGTTGGTCAGCATAAATTTGAGTCATGAATTCTACGTTAAAACGTAAAAAGTCAATCAGCTCACAAGAAGCATCAATCTCTGCTTGGTGAATATTTTTAGATTGCGCGATCATTGTCGCTGCATTGATTCTAGCTCTGTAAGGTCCTGCAATTAGCTCTGCTGCTTTCAAGAAGATAGCTGCACGTTGCTCCCAAGCCATGTTTGCCCACGCTGTTCTAGATTCTAATGCATTTGCAATAGCTTTTTCAACATGTGATTTTTCAGCTAGGTGATAAGTTCCTACGATATGTTTGTGATCGTGAGGAGCCGTCATGTTTTTTGTATTTCCGGTTCTAATTTCTTCGCTTCCGATGTACAAAGGAACGTCAATTTTAGAATTCCACATTTTAGTATAAGCTGCTTGTACGGCTGCTTTTTCAGGTGAATTTGGTGCGTACCCTTTTACTGGTTCATTTACCGCTTTTGGTACGTGAAAAAATCCTTTTAGCATGATATTGTAATTTTTAAATCTGTTATGAGACAGATAAGATTAGAAAATTGTAACAACAAACTACTCAAAAATAGTTTGAATAATTCGTGATACAGCAAAAGTACAAAGGATTAATTACAATCTTGTCAAATAAAACAGAAGAAGCTAGAAAATATTATAAAGGGTTTTTAATTAAGTGCAAATGGAGCAGCCAATTTAAAGTTAGGGATAGCTACTTTAAAGTTTCGAGTGCTCGTGAAGTTGACCATATTAAAATACCCTTTCATACCTCCAAAAGGCGATGAGAGTAAACAGCCTGAACTGTAAGTGTGTTGTTCACCAGGTCTTAAAATTGGTTTTTTGCCAATGACTCCCTCACCATCAACTTCTTCTTTATCGTTTAAGGAGTCATAAATATCCCAATGATGAGTCATGAGCTGGACCGTGTCATTACTATGGTTTTCTATTGTGATGTGGTAACTAAAGGCATATTGCAGTTTGTAGTTTTGGTAGTAGGTACCTTCAAAACTAGTTACTACAGATATTTTTATGCCGCTTGTTATTTGAGATACCATAATGACGAACTTAAAGTGAGAGATTATCAAAAATACGTAAATTGATTTTAAATAGGTCTTGCTACTTTTGTTTTTTAATTGATAATATTGATCGAGTTAGCATTTCCTTTACCGATTACGCGATCGTATCGATCAATACTTTCCTTGTAATAAACTAAAATTGTATATTCATTTTCAGTTTGATAAAAATTACCGTCAATGGCGTCTTCATAATCAATCTTGCCTTTTGCATCAGCAATAGTATATTCATAATTGGTGAAACCTTGTTTGATTAAAATCGCCTTTTCATAAAGGCCTTTTTTACTGTTATACTCCATTTTGAACTCGGGAGTCAAGCTGTAGTTATTAAACATTCCAACTACATAAATATCTTTGTCTGATTGAAAAGCAGGTGCCGAAAGTGAGAAGTAAACCCATGCATAATCGGCTTCAATTGCATTGTTAAATCCATTAATATTTTTTACAACAAAATTACCATTGACATCTTGATAAAAAGTATAGGGCAAATTAGCTCTTGCCGTATTTGTATAAAGCAGTGAACTGTAAATGGCTGTACTAGAATCCGATCGAGAGACATTGTTACCAGCGGCTCTTATATCCTTGTTTTCAAAATAATGGAATTCGTTTCCAGCCCAAAATTGGGTTTCACTGTCGTATTTATACACTAATTGATTGCCAATTGTGTATTGTGGTACAATGGTTTTAATAGCATTGTTGATTTTTCCGTTTTGCATTAGTAACACTTTTATGTTTTTCAATGGATTTTGAAAATTGATCGTGCTTGAGTTGATGCTGAAATCGAGGTTGTGTTTCTGTTCTATATTGCTCAATGTTCTGCTTCGTTTTACTTGAATTGGAACCGAAGCTAGATCTTCGTAAAGGATGAATTTTCTTGAGAATAGGACTTCTCTGTCCTCATTTAAAATCTTTAAAATATAATTACCGCTAATCAATAGTTGTTGGGTAAACTTGTTGGGTAGGGATAAGGTATAGTGCGAATAAAGTTGCAGCGCATTGAATGAGTTGCTGTAGTCTTGGATTCGTTGGTTGTCAAATCCTTGTAAGTATTCGTTTTTAGGAATTGCAGTGGGTACCCAATTGTAATCGCAATGAACAATTTCGTAGTAGTAATCGGCTTCGTTGCCAAATAGGTCATCGAAAACAAATTGAAAACCATTACCTAAGGGAAATATAGGAACGACATTTTGATTATCCTGCAAAAAGCTAACTGTCTTAATATTATAAGGCGGCGCTATTTCATTTTCTACTTGTGAAAAAGCAGACTGTAGTGAAAATAGCAAAACGATTGTTATTCTGATAAATGATTTAAGCATACGGTATGAGTTCCTAATTGCAAATATAACTAATTAAATAGTGCTATTATTATGCCATTTATGAATTCACTCAGGTAGATTATCTAAAACAAACCGGAATTATCTCTCCCTTGGCTAAAAACTATTTTTCTAATAATTCAGGCACTATGGTGTCTTCTATATGACAACCTATAAGTTTTCGTAATGAACATTCAGATTTTTTTGTTTTTGCAATTTTGTTTATTGTTTAAGGAAAATAATATTTGTGTGTATTTTCTGTTAATTAAATCAAAAGGTTGTTAAGAATTAAGAGTAATCGTCCTATTTTTACTTCAAACAAACCAAACATATGAAAAAAATTAACAAAGTAGTACTCGGAGCAATGTTATTTCCTGTAGCTGTTTTTGCACAGCAAATGGATTATTCAAAAGCGATTCCGTTTGATTCAACTGTAAAAACAGGTAAATTAGAAAATGGCTTGACCTATTACATCAAGAAAAATTCCAAACCAGAAAAGAAAGTAGACCTTAGGTTAGTAGTTAATGCTGGTTCCATCCTAGAAACTGACGATCAACAAGGATTGGCACATTTTATGGAACACATGTGTTTTAATGGAACTAAAAGATTTCCTAAAAACCAATTGGTCGATTATTTGCAAAGTATCGGCGTGAAGTTCGGACAGCATTTAAATGCGTATACCAGTTTTGATGAAACCGTTTATTTTTTACCTATTCCATCAGATGACCCTGAAAAAGTAGAGAAAGGATTTCAAATTATTGAAGATTGGGCTTTTAATACAGTCTTAACACCCGAAGAAATTGACAAAGAAAGAGGCGTAGTGCTAGAAGAATATAGATTAGGGTTAGGAGCGGGTAAAAGAATGCAGGGGCGATACATTTCAAAAATGATGCATGATTCTCATTATGCAGAGCGTTTGCCAATCGGTCAGAAAGAAGTCCTTGAAAAGTTTAAACACCAGTCATTGATTAATTTTTACAAAGATTGGTACCGACCAAATTTGATGAGTGTTATTGTTGTGGGTGATATTGACGTTGCCGAAATGGAGAAGAAAATCATCGCTCATTTCTCGACCTATAAGAATCCATCAAAAGAAAAACCAAGAAAGGTATATGACGTGCCTAATCACAAAGAAACTTTTGTAGCAGTCGAGAGTGATAAAGAAGCGTCTAGTGCACAAGTTCAGTTACTTTATAAAGACTATAGCGGTCCTAAGCAAATGAAAACATTGGGTGATTTTAAAAATTCTGTTGTAGAAGGATTGTTTGCGACTGCACTAAATTCACGATTAGATGAGCTTACCAACTCAGCCACACCTCCATTTACTTACGGGTTTTCTTATTACGGTGGTACTTTTGCCAGAACTAAAAAAGGATATCAATCAGTTGCCATGTCTCAGGAGGATAGGCAATTAAGTGCTCTTAAAGTTTTAGTAACTGAAAATGAAAGAGCAAAGAAATTTGGTTTTACTCAAGCAGAATTAGACCGTGCAAAGTCAGAATTTTTGGCTTCGATTGAAAAAACCTATAATGACAGAAATAAAACCAATTCAATAAATTTTGTTGGTGAGTTGCAAGCTAATTTTTTAGAAAAGGAACCTGTTCCTGGAATTGAATGGACTTATGAAACTTTAAAACAAATACTACCTTTGATTACCGTACAAGATATAAATGGTTTGATCAAAGAATATGTAAAAGAGGATAATCGTGTCATTGTATTGACAGGTCCTGAAAAAGCAGGGTTAAAAAAAGTTACTGAACAAGAAGTATTAGATGCTTTAAAAGTAAATACAGATGAGTTAAAACCGTATGAAGATGTAGCCGTAGCTAGCAGTTTGCTTCGAAATGAAGTAAAAGCGGGAAGTATTGTAAGTCGTGAAAGCAATGCTAAAATTGGTACAAAAACACTAATTTTATCAAACGGCGTAAAAGTAACCTATAAGAATACTGATTTCAAAAATGATGAAGTTCTTTTTGAAGCGGTTAGTCTTGGTGGATCTAATTTATACTCAAATGAGGAAATGAAAAAAGTTCAATTTGCAAATGGAGCTTTGGCGGAAGCCGGATTCTCTGGATTAAAATTGAATGACATTAATAAGTTCATGACAGGGAAAATAGCCCGTGTCAATCCTTATATAGGGAATAGTACTGAAGGTTTAAGAGGAAATGCGACACCAAAAGATTTAGAATATTTATTCCAAATGACCTATGCTTATTTTACCGATTTGAATCTAGATCCAGAAGCTTTTGAGGCTTTCAAGCAAAAGCAATCAAGTTTTTTCAAGAATATGGCTGCACAACCTCAAAACTTTTTTCAACAAGAGTTTTATACTTATTTGAACAAGGAAAACCCAAGATTTAACGGAATTATGCCTACCGAAAAATCATGGGCTGACACCGATTATAAGTTGGCCTACAATAAATACAAAGAGCGTTTTGCTAACGCGGCAGATTTTGAGTTCTTTTTTGTAGGAAATGTAGATGATGCTACTATGGAGGCTTATGCTACTAAATATCTAGCGTCATTACCCACTACTGATAAAAAAGAGAAAACAGTTGACCTTGGATACCGTATGCTAAAAGGTGACTTGAAAAAAGTAGTAAACAAAGGAACAGACCCGAAAAGTAATGTAACCATCATGTTCTATGGTGATGCTAAATATTCAGCTAAAGATGCGATGAGTATGCAAGCTTTAGGAGAGGTTTTGACAATCAAGTTAGTAGAGCAATTGCGCGAAAATGAAAGTGGTGTTTATGGAGTATCTGCAAGAGGAAGTATGAATAAAATCCCAAATGGATCTTATAATTTCACGATTGGTTTTCCTTGTGGACCAGAGAATGCTGAGAAATTAACCATTTCAGCATTAAAAGAGTTACAAAATATTATCGACAAGGGTCCAGAAGAAAAGGATGTAGCTAAATTTAAGGAAGGTGAATTGGCTGATTTTAGAAAAGACAGTAAGGAAAACAGATACTGGTTGTCAAATTTCACAAGATCATACACAAATGGAAACAGTCCAGAAGACATTTTAAAGTTTGAAGAAATGGTTAATGCAGTTACTGCTAAGGATCTTCAGAATATCGCAAAACAATACCTTACTAAAGATAAAGTTATTGGAATGTTGATGCCTGAAAAAAAATAAAAACACAGGTCATAAAACTGAAAACCTGCTACAAGTAATTGTAGCAGGTTTTTTTATAAAAGCTATTATTTAAAACAAACCGGAATTATCTCTCCCTTGGCTAAACAATATTTTTCTACTAATTCAGGCGCTATGGTATTGGTGTAATCTTCTTCTACTACCGTAAAACCAATGCTTCTTAATTTATCAAAATAATCACGACCATAAATACGTACGTGATCGTATTGACCAAAAATCTTTGCGCGTTCTTTTTGATCGGTAATCGTATCATCTGCAAAAGTGGTAGCCCGTTTTAAATCCTGCGGAATTTGTAAAATTGCCATTCCGCCTGGTTTCAGGACACGATACAATTCCTGCATGGCTTTTGTATCATCCGGAATATGCTCTAAAACGTGGTTGCAAAGAATTACGTCATATTGATTGTCTTTAAAAGGCAAATTGCAAATGTCCGCTTTCACATCCGCCAGAGGCGAAAACAAATCGGTTGTTGTGTAATCTAAGTTTTTTTGATTGCGAAATAGTTTGTAAAATGCTTGCTCCGGAGCAAAATGTAGTACTTTTTTAGGTGCTGTAAAAAAGTCGGTTTTATCATTTAGGTACAACCATAACAAACGGTGTCTTTCCAGCGAAAGTGTACTTGGTGAAAGCACATTGTTTCGCTGCGTTTCATAACCGTACGGCAGCATCGATTTAAAACTTTTGCCATCAATAGGATCAGTGAATTTATCTCCCTTTAGAGAAAAAGCAATAATAGGACGTGCCACATAGCTCAATCTAATTAATAAGGGACGAGGAATGGTATTGAGTACGAGTTTAAATAATTTTTTCAT
>NZ_JAQWTM010000274.1 GCF_029242675.1 Flavobacterium sp. | reverse complement strand
CGCGAAAACTTTTCAAGTTAATTTTTTCCAAAACAATGCGGACTTAGTTGAACCAGGAATCGATAGAACGTTTACTCTACAATTACAGGATTTAATCATAAATCAAACCAACCTTAATTTAGTTAAAAACGGTGGTGATTTAACCTATGAAGGTGAAATTGTAGATTATCGCATAAGTCCAATGACAGCAACTGCTGATCAACAAGCCTCACAAAACCGTTTAAAGATTCGTGTGAATGTTCGCTTTACTAATAAAAAGAAGGAAGCTGACAATTTCGAAAAATCGTTTGAATTTTTCTATGATTATCCTGCAACGACTCAGTTAAGCGGAGCCTCATTAAACACGGCTTTAAAAGAAATTTTTGACCGAATAACTCAAGATATCTTTAACGAGTCTTTGGCTAAATGGTAATCTTAGATATTATAGAACAATAAATACACCTTGAATAAAAATAACGCGCCAACTAATATGAACGTAACGGAGTATACTCAATTAATGAATAAACCCAATGCTATTTCTGAAACGCAAACTTTGGCGTTGGAGAACGTGTTGGATGAGTTTCCTTATTTTCAAAGTGCCCGCGCTTTACGCTTAAAAGGGCTTTACAATCAAAACAGTTTTAAATATAACTTTGCTTTAAAAGTAACCGCCGCTCACACTACTGATAGAAGTATTTTATTTGATTTCATCACCTCTGAATCCTTTACTGCTATCCAGAAAGCATTTTTCGAAAAAAAGAAATTAGAATTATTGAATATAACGGTAGTAGATAGTCAAGAAATTACCGCTTCAAAAGAGCCTAACACGCTTGAAAGATCCATATTATCTTCAATTAAAGAAGCGAGTCCTGCTGAAGCAAATGAACAAAAAATCGCTATTGAGGCCAAATTGGATATTGGAACACCTATAGCATTTTCAGAAAACGAAAAGCATTCGTTTCAAGAATGGTTACAATTGTCTAGAATTCAACCCATAGTCAGGGAAGAAGAGCCAATCGAAGAACCCAAGACAACCCTTATTGACGAGGTTAAGAAGAAAAAAGAAGCTTTAATTAATAAATTTATAGAAACAAGCCCTAAGATTGCTCCAGTAAAAAACGGAACACCATCTCCTGCCTATTTCGACATAAACAAAGATGACAATTCATCGTTAATGACAGAGACACTAGCAAAGGTATATTTAGAACAAAAAAAATATCAAAAAGCGATTCAAGCTTATGAAATATTAATTTTGAAATATCCAGAAAAAAGTAGTTTCTTTGCAGACCGCATATCGGATATTAAGATTTTACAACAAAACAATAATTAAGCAATGAGCACATTTTCAATTTTTTTAGTTTTAATTACAATAGTTTGTTTTCTATTGGTGGTAGTAATAATGGTTCAAAACCCTAAAGGTGGTGGTCTTTCCTCTTCATTAGGTGGTTCAACTCAAATAGGTGGTGTACAAAAAACCTCTGACTTTTTAGATAAAAGCACTTGGACACTAGCAACAATTTTAATTGCACTTATATTATTATCGACTTTAAGTTTCACTGGAACATTAAGTGACACTGATTCTAAAATCATTGACAATACAGAGGCTGCTGCTCCGGCAACACCAATACAAGATGCACCAGCTGCAACTACACCTGCTAAATAATTTATTATTTTACATCATAAAAAAATGCCAGCTTGTCAAAGCTGGCTTTTTTTATAGGTAAAAATGTCACCTATTTCAGCTTGGCATAATTTCTGAAATAAAGAAGAATATCATAAAAACAAATAAAAATTATAAAATCATGGCATTGAACATTAAACCACTTTCAGACCGCGTTCTTATCGAACCAGTTGCCGCAGAAACAAAAACTGCATCAGGAATTTTCATTCCAGACACTGCTAAGGAAAAACCACAAAAAGGGACTGTTGTTGCTGTTGGAAATGGAACTAAAGAGCATACGATGACCGTTAAAATTGGTGACTCTGTACTTTATGGTAAATATGCAGGAACTGAATTAAAATTAGAAGGAAAAGATTATTTGATCATGCGCGAAGATGACATTCTTGCGATAATCTAAATTTCGTTTCCCGTTTAAGAACTAAGTTTAAATAAATAACAAAGAGGACGAGATTCCTT
Source organism: Flavobacterium sp. (assembly GCF_029242675.1). Lineage (GTDB taxonomy): Bacteria > Bacteroidota > Bacteroidia > Flavobacteriales > Flavobacteriaceae > Flavobacterium. Next base: position 8,812 of record NZ_JAQWTM010000274.1, on the reverse strand, counting down.
CGTTCCTCGCAATGAAAAAATTAAAATGGCAAAAGATATAAAATTTGATATTGAAGCTCGCGACGGATTAAAACGTGGAGTTGACGCATTAGCTAATGCAGTAAAAGTAACTTTAGGACCTAAAGGTCGTAACGTAATTATTGGAAAATCATTTGGAGGACCAACTGTTACTAAAGATGGAGTTTCTGTTGCAAAAGAAATCGAATTGAAAGATCCTTTGGAAAACATGGGAGCTCAAATGGTAAAAGAAGTAGCTTCAAAAACGAATGATTTAGCAGGAGACGGAACTACAACTGCAACTGTTTTAGCGCAAGCAATCGTAAAAGAAGGTTTGAAAAACGTTGCTGCTGGAGCAAACCCAATGGATTTAAAAAGAGGAATTGACAAGGCGGTTGAAGCTATTGTAAGTGACTTAGCAAAGCAAGCCAAAGTAGTAGGATCTGATTCTGATAAAATCAAACAAATCGCTTCTATTTCAGCTAACAATGACGAGGTTATTGGAGAATTAATTGCTACGGCTTTCGCCAAAGTTGGAAAAGAAGGAGTAATTACTGTTGAAGAAGCTAAAGGAACTGATACTTACGTTGATGTTGTAGAAGGTATGCAATTTGACAGAGGATACCTATCTCCTTACTTTGTAACCAACTCTGAAAAAATGGAAGTTGAGTTGGAGAATCCTTACATCTTATTATATGACAAAAAAGTTTCTTCTTTAAAAGAATTACTTCCGGTTCTTGAGCCGGTTGCTCAATCAGGAAAACCTTTGTTGATCATCGCTGAGGATGTTGACGGAGAAGCATTGTCCACATTAGTAGTAAACAAACTTCGTGGAGCTTTAAAAATCGCTGCTGTAAAAGCACCTGGTTTTGGAGACAGAAGAAAAGCAATGTTAGAAGATATCGCTATTTTAACTGGTGGTACTGTAATTTCTGAAGAAAGAGGTTATACTCTAGAGAACACAACAATAGAAATGTTAGGTACTTGTAAAAAAGTAACTATCGATAAAGACAACACTACAGTAGTTAGTGGAGCTGGTGAAGCGGAAATGATCAAAAACCGTGTAAACCAAATCAAAGGTCAAATGGAAGCTACAACTTCTGATTATGACAAAGAAAAATTACAAGAGCGCTTAGCTAAATTAGCTGGTGGTGTTGCTGTTCTATACGTAGGAGCTGCATCAGAAGTTGAAATGAAAGAGAAAAAAGATAGAGTAGATGATGCTTTACACGCAACTCGTGCAGCTGTAGAAGAAGGTATCGTTGCTGGTGGTGGTGTTGCTTTATTAAGAGCTAAAAATGCTCTAAAAGAAATCACTGCTGAGAACGCTGATGAAGCAACTGGAATTCAAATTATTTCTCGCGCTATCGAAGCTCCTTTGCGTACTATTGTTGAAAATGCAGGTCTTGAAGGATCAGTAGTTGTAGCAAAAGTAGCCGAAGGATCTGGAGATTTTGGATACAATGCTAAGACAAATGAATATGTTGATATGCTTGCAGCAGGAATTATTGATCCTAAAAAAGTAACTCGTGTGGCATTAGAGAATGCAGCATCTGTTTCGGGAATGATCCTTACTACTGAATGTGCTTTAATCGATATTAAAGAAGAAGGTTCAGCTATGCCAATGGGTGGTGGTATGCCGGGAATGATGTAATATCAAGATTACCAAATACTAAAAATCCGTCTCTCACGAGACGGATTTTTTTTTATGAAACTGTTTTATAAAAACTAATTATTTATTCTTCTGTAGTAGGAAGTTTTTTAGCAAACTTAAGTAGCACTGGAGACAAAGTAAGCACTACTAACCCGAGAACAATCAATTCGATATGCTCCTTTAAATTAATTCCGTAATTTTCTAATAAAAAACCATAAAGATAGTGCCCTGCAAAGATCAATGTAAATGACCAAAGGAATGAACTCACGACATTAAAGAACATGAATTTCTTTTTCTCCATCGTTACAATTCCAGCAACTATAGGTGCAAAAGTTCTGAAAATAGGCAAAAATCTAGCAAAAATAATAGCTCTCCCACCATGCTTTTCAAAGAAATCCTTCGATTGAACTAAATATTTTTTCTTGAACCAAAACGAATCTTCTTTGTTATACAAATAATACCCACTTTTTGCCCCAAACCAATACCCTACTATATTCCCTAATATTCCTGAAACAGCAACCATTGTAGACAATAAGACTACATTAATAAAATCACTATCTATAAATACTAAGTTTTCAATTAATTCACGGTTGTAAATTCCAGCAAGAAATAAAAGACTATCGCCGGGTAAAAAGAATCCAGCAAAAAGACCCGTCTCTGCAAAGACAATAAATAAGACAATATAAATCCCCAGTTTTATTCCGTTTACATCAAAATGTATATAAAAAAGCGGGTCTATTAAATTCTTCCAATCAAAATTGTTCATTCTAAAATGTTTTTATCTAAAAATAATTTGAACGTGAAAGTAAGTATTATTTAGCTCAGGAACAATTTATTAATTTAATTTAGAATATAATTAACTTTAGGCTCAGATATAGCTATAGCAACCTTTATTTATTTAAAAACTAAAACCACAAAAAACCTATCGAATGATTTGGTTTCAGACACTAAAAATCAACCCTTTACCAACTATCAATAAACTGCGAGAGTAAAATAGCTCCTCTCCCTATTGAAGTGAAAAAAGCTGAAAAATAGATTAATTAAAACTAAAATAGGAAGGATGTAAATACCTGTTTTTACTACTAATAATACAAAAACAACCCAGAAACATAGCGATTTCCTATTTCTTGAAATTAATTAATACATCAATAATAACTTACTCCGTAATAACTGATTTCGCTTTGATATAATAAAGAATCAAATCTTACGCGTTACCTTTTGATAGTATAATGCTGGAATAAACAACACCAAAAAAATAGGCTGAATTATAAACCTTCGCACATAAAAAAGCGACCAACTACTGAAAAAATCATTGCAATATAGAATCACAAAAAAAGAAATCAATAAGAAAACAAAAAATAGTGCGTAGAGAAAAGCCACAAACTTAATCATCAATTTATCTTGGAAGAGTAGATAAATGATTCCAATTGACAAAACCGAATTCAATCCGTACCTGAACACTAAACTAGCAATAAATGGTACTAAATTATAAATAGGATACTCCAAGGAATTAAAATCTCCTTTGAAATAAAGCAGAAAAGGATCGTAAAACAAAATATTTTCATAGGCACGGATTAGCACCAACAAAAACAGTAGCACTGCTGCTAAAAAAAATCTCATTTTATTCCTAAGAATTACTTTTAGCATAAGTAGAATATTTTTTAACCCAAATTAACCAAAGTATAAAAACGACACCATAAATCGACAACGGAAATATTACACCGTGAAGTAAACCCTCTTTCGCTGGATACCAAAATATCAAAACACATAATAAGGCTATCCGAATGATATTTAAAGCATAAATCACAAAAACACCAAATCCAATAAATAAAAGGGTAGTTTTTAATTTACCTGAAAAAGAAACTACAAATGCAATAAACAAAATAACAATGCTAATTGCATTGCAACCTTCTATCATCCTTGCTACATACTTTTGATTATAGATTAGCCTGAGATAGGCTTCACCTACATAATATTTGACTTGAAAATCGATATTAAATACAGAAAGTAACCGTTCCGTATGACTAGCCACTAAACAGGTAATCGAGTCCATTTGATCTGTAGTAAACTGACTAAGATACGCCTGATAAAGCAAGGTCAATAGAATATAGCTCAAAAAAAACTTTGATAGAAATAACAAAAAAGGTTTGTATTGAATGAGATATTGTTTCAAAGCTAATTTTTAACAAATTTATATAAATTATCATAGGGAGTTTAAATACTTTTGTATAAAAACAAAACAAAATGACATTTACAGAATTAAAGCCAGAAGTTACTGCCATAACAACAAATAGCACCAAATCACGAGACGAAAAATTATTAGCCATTTGCCAACTTTTGAACGCAAACGTAGACTATTACAATTGGGTTGGGTTTTATTTTGCCAATCATGATACTCAAACGTTACACTTAGGTCCTTATGTAGGCGCTGAAACAGATCATACTGTGATTCCGTTTGGAAAAGGAATTTGTGGCCAAGTAGCAGAGTCCAATGCTAATTTTGTCGTACCTGATGTAGCAGCTCAAGACAATTATATTGCCTGCAGCTTTACGGTAAAATCAGAAATTGTAGTTCCGTTATTTGTTGACGGCAAAAACATAGGGCAAATTGATATTGATAGCCACGTTATTGATCCTTTCACTAGCGAAGACGAACGATTTTTAGAGTTTGTAAATCAGGAAGTTGCTAAGTTATATTAGTACAAGCACTAAATTTATTTTAAATCTCATGAAATCATTTCTAATCGCTCTGTATTTATTGCCCTTAATTATGCTGGGGCAAAATGAAAATAACCAAAAAATATACCTTGATTCGTTATGGAATGAAACCTCAGAAGCAAATCACAAATACTACCGAGTAATAGAATCCTATGATGCAACTACTGATTTGTATTATATCAAGGATCATTATAAAGCAGGAACCTTACAAATGGAAGGATACTCCAAAACTAAAGATGGTGGTTCAAGAGAAGGTGAATTTGTATTTTACTACGAAAATGGAAATGTAAAAAATAAATCATTTTATAAAAAGTCTCGATTGAGTGGAAGTTATGAAGAATGGTACGAAAATGGTCTGAAGAAATCTGAAGGAGAGCATTTTGAAACACAAAAAGGTTTTAATTCCAACTACCAGATTAACCAATACTGGAATCCTGATGGTCAGCAGACCGTAAAGGATGGAGATGGAGTATTTGAAATAAAAACAGAAAAATTCTCGGACAAAGGCTCCATAAAAAAAGGGCTTAAGGAAGGAGAATGGATAGGAAGCTACGGCAATAACTGTGGCTATATTGAAAAATATAAAGAAGGCGAACTAGTATCAGGAATTAGCACCGATGCTGAAGGCAAACAGTACAGTTACACAGAACTGGAAAAAAAGCCAGAGCCAATAAGAGGAATCAACGATTTTTACAAGCATATTGGAACCAACTTTAGGATTCCTAAAGAATATAAATCGGTAAATGGAAAAATATTTACCACTTTCATCGTAGATAAAAACGGTGAAATTGTAGAACCGAAAACCATAAAATCGTTAAATCCAACTTTAGACCAAGAAGCTATCAGAGTGATTAAAAGTTACGAAAAATGGATCCCTGCAAAACAAAGAGGTCAGTACGTACGAGTTTTATATTCGCTACCAATCACCTTATCAGGAAGAAATTAAAATAAGCATAGTTTTGAAATTATTTTCAATTCATAATTCAAATTTAAAATTTATTAAGTACTTTTGCACCCGTCTAACAATAGATGCTAGACATACATAAAAATCATTAAACAAATATTGGAATGTATTTAACTAAAGAGATTAAAGAAGAAATCTTCGCACAACACGGAGAAAAAACTAACACTGGAAAAGCTGAAGCGCAAATCGCTTTGTTTACTTTCAGAATCAGTCACTTAACTGAGCACTTGAAAAAAAATCGTCATGATTACAATACAGAGCGTTCATTAGTATTGTTAGTAGGTAAAAGAAGATCACTTTTGGATTACTTGAAAAAGAAAGAGATTAACAGATATCGTGAGATTATCAAAGTATTGAATATCAGAAAATAATCAATATAAAAAAGAGGTGCGTAAGTGCCTCTTTTTGTTTTTATAGTTCCTATTTTTACTAAATAAATTAAGTCCTTTTCAAAAAGGCATTATAGAGAGTAAAACAACATAAAGTTAGCACACGAAGTACTAACGAATAAAAAAAGTTTGGTTTTTCATTGGGTTTTAGGCATTAACTACGCACACAACAACTACAACACAACTAGAACCCATGTTTAACTTATAGAATTAAATTTATGATTCCACAATTATTTGTAGAAAGTATCGATTTAGGTGATGGCAGAAACATCACAATCGAGACAGGTCGTTTAGCGAAACAAGCTGATGGATCTGTAGTAGTAAGAATTGGTAAAACTGTAATCTTAGGAACAGTTGTATCATCAAGAAAAGCAAGTCCTGGTATTGACTTTTTACCTTTAACGGTAGATTACCGCGAAAAATTTGCTGCAGCAGGACGTTTCCCTGGAGGTTTCTTTAAGAGAGAAGCACGCCCAAGTGATAGCGAAGTGTTAACAATGAGACTAGTTGACCGTGTATTGCGTCCACTTTTCCCAGATGATTATCATGCAGAAGTGCAAGTTATGATTCAACTAATGTCTTATGACGAAGATGTTATGCCAGATGCATTAGCAGGTTTAGCAGCGTCAGCAGCATTAGCACTTTCTGATATTCCTTTCGAAACATTAATCTCTGAAGCTAGAGTTGGTCGTATCGACGGAAAATTCATCATCAACCCAAGCCGTGCTCAATTAGCCTTATCAGATATTGATATGATGATTGGTGCTTCTATGGATTCTATCGCAATGGTAGAAGGAGAGATGAAAGAAATCTCAGAAGCTGAAATGTTAGAAGCAATTAAATTTGCTCACGAACACATTAAAAACCAAATTTCGGCTCAATTGCGTTTGCAAGCTGCTTTTGGTAAAAAAGAAGTTCGTACCTACGAAGGAGAAAGAGAAGATGAAGCTATTTACGCAAAAGTAAAAGCAGCATCTTATGATAAAATATATGCTATAGCTAGCAAAGGTTCTTCTAAGCAAGAGCGTACTGCAGCATTCGAAGAAGTTAAAGACGAAGTTAAAGCGTTGTTTACTGAAGAAGAATTAGCTGAAAACGGAGATTTAGTTTCTAAATACTTCAAAAAAACAAACAAAGAAGCAGTTCGTAACGTAACCCTAGATTTAGGAACACGTTTAGACGGTAGAAAAACTACAGAAATCAGAGACATCTGGTGTGAAGTAGATTATTTACCATCTGTACACGGATCAGCTTTATTTACTCGTGGAGAAACTCAAGCATTGGCAACAGCAACTTTAGGAACTTCTAGAGAAGCAAACCAAATTGATTCTCCTTCAGAGCAAGGTGAAGAGAAATTCTACTTACACTACAACTTCCCTCCTTTCTCAACTGGTGAAGCACGTCCTTTAAGAGGAACTTCAAGAAGAGAAGTAGGTCACGGAAACTTAGCTCAAAGAGCCTTGAAAAATATGATTCCTGCTGATTGTCCTTATACAATTCGTGTAGTTTCAGAGGTTTTAGAGTCTAACGGTTCTTCTTCTATGGCTACAGTTTGTGCTGGTACATTATCTTTAATGGATGCAGGTATTCAAATGATTCGTCCAGTTTCTGGAATTGCAATGGGATTGATTACTGATGGCGATCGTTACGCTGTATTGTCTGATATTTTGGGTGATGAAGACCACTTGGGAGATATGGACTTTAAAGTAACCGGAACATCTGTAGGTATCACAGCTTGTCAAATGGACATCAAGATCGATGGATTAAAATATGAGATTATGGAAGCTGCACTAGCACAAGCTCGTGACGGTCGTTTACATATCCTTGGGAAATTAATCGAAACTTTAGCAGCTCCAAAAGAAGATGTTAAAGCTTACGCTCCAAAAATTATCACAAGAAGAATTCCTAATGCTTTCATTGGTGCATTGATCGGACCTGGTGGAAAAGTGATTCAAGAATTACAAAAAGCAACTGGAACTACTATTGTTATCAATGAAGATCCAATTACTGAAGAAGGAGTTATTGAAATTTTAGGAACTGATCCTGCTGGAATTGAAGCAGTATTAGCTAAAATTAAATCAATCACTTTCAAACCTCAAATGAATGAGTCTTACGAAGTAAAAGTAATCAAAATGTTAGATTTTGGTGCAGTTGTAGAATATACATCAGCTCCAGGAAACGAAGTTTTATTACACGTATCTGAGTTGGCATGGGACCGCACAGAAAATGTTTCTGATGTAGTGAACATGGGTGACGTTTTTGAAGTGAAATACTTAGGTATGGACCCAAAAACTAGAAAAGAAAAAGTGTCAAGAAAAGCACTTTTACCAAGACCTCCACGTGAGGAGAAAAAAGAGTAATCAGATCTTAGTTTACTAAAGGTTTATTTATAAAGAGTCCCGTTTCATTTATTTGAAACGGGATTTTTGTTTTGTGTAGGCGTGCTACTTATTTGAAGATTCAAGTTTACAACTCTCCTACTATTTGTCATTCTGACGAAGGAAGAATCCAAACTAAATTGAGCAACTTATGGAGATTCCTCCTTCGTCGGAATGACAAAATTGAGCTGACTTAGTTTTCTTTCTGATTGACGTTCTCAAAAAAACAATCATTTCAATAGATATAAAATGAGGAATATTTCTTAACACTCAGCTACTAAATACAAGAATTTAAACCAAGTACTATTTGTCATTCTGACGAAGGAAGAATCCAAACTAACTTGAGCAACTTGTGGAGATTCCTCCTCTGTCGGAATGACAAAATTGAACTGACTTAGTTATCATTTAGACTAGCGCTTTTAGAAAAAAACAACTTTTAAAAACTTTATAAATTACACTTTCTCCCTACACTTAATATTACTCAGTTTAAATAACACATAGAATCTTCCACTATTTGTCATTCTGACCAAGGAAGAATCCAAACTAACTTGAGCATCTTCTGGAGATTCCTACTCTGTCGGAATGACAAAGTAGAGCTGACTTAGTTTTCTTTCTGATTGACGTTCTCAAAAAAACAATCATTTCAATAGATATAAAATGAGGAATATTTCTTAACACTCAGCTACTAAATACAAGGATTTAAACCAAGTAC
>NZ_JAQWTM010000272.1 GCF_029242675.1 Flavobacterium sp. | reverse complement strand
TCTCAGGATATGGTTTTGGGTCTATATTATATGACCAAAGAAAGATTGTCTACTCCAGAAAAGAAAATTTTAGGTCAAGATCTAGTTTTTTATTCTGCTGAAGAAACAAATATTGCATTAAATGAAGGAAGATTAGAATTGAATGCTCGTGTGAAAATTAGAGCAAAAGATTTTAATGAAGCTGGAGAGTTAGTGTACAAAATTATCGAAACTACTGCTGGACGTGTATTATTTAATGAAGTAGTACCACCTGCAGCTGGATATATTAACGAAGTATTGACTAAGAAAAATCTTAGAGATATTATCGGTCACGTATTGAATTCAACAAGTGTACCTGAAACGGCTGCCTTCTTGGATAATATGAAAGACATGGGGTACAAATTTGCCTTTAGAGGAGGTTTATCTTTCTCATTAGGGGATATTAGAATTCCAGATCAAAAACCAAAATTGATTGCTGATGCAAGAGAGCAAGTAGAAGGAATTTCTGCTAACTATAACATGGGTCTTATTACTAATAACGAACGTTATAACCAAGTTATTGATGTATGGACTTCTGCAAATGCACAATTGACAGAATTGGCAATGAAAAATATTAGAGAGGATCAACAAGGATTCAACTCGGTATATATGATGCTTGACTCTGGGGCGAGGGGTTCTAAGGAACAAATTCGTCAGTTAACTGGTATGCGTGGTTTGATGGCTAAGCCTAAAAAATCGACTGCTGGTGGTGGAGAGATTATTGAAAACCCGATTCTTTCTAACTTTAAGGAAGGTCTATCGATCTTAGAGTATTTCATTTCTACGCACGGTGCTCGTAAGGGACTTGCGGATACGGCTTTGAAAACGGCGGATGCTGGATACTTGACTCGTAGATTACATGACGTTTCTCAAGATGTTATTGTAAATATCGAAGATTGTGGAACGCTAAGAGGTGTTGAAGTTTCGGCATTGAAAAAGAATGAAGAAATCGTTGAATCATTAGGAGAAAGAATTTTAGGACGTGTTGCATTGCAAGACGTAATTAATCCTTTAACTAACGAAGTTTTAGTTCAATCTGGACAACAAATTACTGAAGCAATTATGAAAGTAATTGAAGCTTCACCAATCGAGAGTGTTGAAGTACGTTCGCCTCTAGTTTGTGAAGCGCCTAAAGGTATTTGTGCTAAATGTTACGGACGTAACCTAGCTACAGGTAAAATGACTCAAAGAGGTGAGGCTGTTGGTGTAATTGCAGCACAGTCTATTGGAGAGCCTGGTACACAGTTGACATTACGTACTTTCCACGTTGGAGGGGTTGCGGGTGGAATTTCTGAGGAATCTAGTATTTTAACTCGTTTTGCGGGTAAACTAGAAATCGAAGATTTAAAAACGGTTAAAGGTGAAGATAACGAAGGTAACGCAGTTGATATTGTTGTTTCTCGTTCTACTGAATTGAAATTAATTGACGAAAAAACAGGTATCTTATTAAATACACACAACATTCCTTACGGTTCAAGTATCTTTGTAAAAGATGGAGAATCAGTAGAAAAAGGAGCTGTTATTTGTAAATGGGATCCATATAATGGTGTAATTGTTTCTGAATTTACAGGAAAAATTGCTTACGAAGATTTAGAGCAAGGACAATCGTTCATGGTTGAGATTGATGAGCAAACAGGTTTCCAAGAAAAAGTAATTTCGGAGTCAAGAGCTAAAAAATTAATTCCAACTTTATTGGTTTACGGTAAAGATGGTGAATTAATTCGTTCTTATAACTTACCAGTTGGAGCCCACTTGATGGTTGACAATGGTGAGAAAATTAAAGCAGGTAAGGTATTGGTGAAAATCCCACGTCGTTCTTCTAAATCAGGAGATATTACAGGAGGTTTACCAAGAATTACAGAGTTGTTAGAAGCTCGTAATCCTTCAAACCCAGCGGTAGTTTCTGAAATTGATGGTGTAGTTTCTTTTGGAAAAATCAAAAGAGGTAACCGTGAAATTATCATCGAATCTAAATTTGGTGACGTTAGAAAGTACTTAGTAAAATTATCTAGTCAAATTCTTGTTCAAGAAAATGACTTCGTAAGAGCGGGTGTACCTTTATCTGATGGAGCGATTACTCCAGACGACATTTTAAGAATTAAAGGACCTGCAGCTGTTCAACAGTACTTGGTTAACGAGATTCAAGAAGTTTACCGTCTACAAGGGGTAAAAATTAACGATAAGCACTTTGAGGTAGTAATACGTCAGATGATGCGTAAGGTAAGAGTTCAAGATCCAGGAGATACATTATTCCTAGAAGATCAATTGATTCACACTAAAGACTTTATCGTTGAAAACGATAAATTATACGGTATGAAAGTTATTGAGGACGCTGGGGATTCAGCTAATCTGAAAGAAGGACAAATTGTAACGCCACGTGAGTTACGTGACGAAAATTCGTTATTGAAACGTAATGACAAGAATATTGTAGTTGCACGTGATGTTATCACAGCAACAGGTACTCCTGTTTTACAAGGTATTACGAGAGCTTCGTTACAAACTAAATCATTCATCTCGGCAGCATCTTTCCAAGAAACTACTAAGGTATTAAACGAAGCTGCAGTAGCAGGTAAAGTGGATTACTTAGAAGGATTGAAAGAAAATGTTATCGTAGGTCACAGAATTCCTGCAGGTACAGGTATGAGAGAATACGATCATACTATTGTAGGTTCTAAAGATGATTACAATGATATGATGGCAAACAAAGAAGAATATATTTACTAATTTTAGTAATTAGTCTATAGTAATTAGTGATTAGTCTTTTGGCTAATCACTTTTTGCTATAATTAAGTTGCTAATCATTATCTATTAAAATTATGAAAGACCAACAAGACCAAATCAATATTGAGTTAGACGAGCAAACAGCCGAAGGAATTTATTCTAATCTCGCTATTATCAATCATTCTTCATCAGAATTTGTTCTCGATTTTGTGAGCATCATGCCTGGTGTGCCAAAAGCGAAAGTAAAATCAAGAATTGTATTGACACCGCAGCATGCCAAACGATTGCTAAAAGCGATTGGAGAAAATATTCACCGATTTGAAAGCGCGCATGGCGAAATTAAAGATAGCGAACAACCTGCAATTCCACTTAATTTTGGTCCCGCAGGACAAGCATAATTTAAACTAGAGAAAGCTCCATTTATATGGAGCTTTTTTTATTTTAGAGTACGGTGAAGTCATTTAGTGTTGATTAACTGCAGTTTGCAATCGGTAAAGTGCAGATAATATCTTTAATCGGCAAGTCGCTTGTTAGTTAACGAGTATTCATGTGATTCATCGTAAATATTTTAGATAGGCGTATAGTGGCCGTATCTTTGTCTAAGAATTAGCAATGACAGCTAATCAATTAAAAAAATACAAAACTATGAACACTACAGCAACTCAAAACAAATCTAAAAACATGATGATTATCTTATCTGTTTTTGTTTGTGCGTTACTTTTTAGTGTTTCAGGTTATAGCCAAACTACAGCTTCTTCTGCAATTGCTTCTTCAATTGATGAAGTGACTACAACTACTGAAGTTAAAGCAGAAAGCGCTAGAGTTTCAACTAACATGGAATTTGTACAGTGGTTCATGGGTTCAAAACAAGATCCAAACTCAACAATCTCTACAGAAGGAATCAATACAAAAAAACAAATCATGACTTCAGGTATTGCACCTAACCGTTTATTGATTAAAGCTTTTTTGAAGAAAGCAGTAAATTTTGAATCTGCTTTAGCATAATTAAAATTTGGAGTTATACTTATTTTAAATTCAAAAAAACGCTAGTTAGTAATTAGCTTTTTTTTTATGGCCGATAGTTCCTTTTTTTACTCGTTTTCTGAAGTAAACAATTATGCCACTCTTTTATCTATTAAATGATTCAAACTGCTTTATCTGTTGATTTGTTTTCATTTGGTTAGTTCTAAAATTATCGGTTGAGTAAGTTGTAATTCCTTAGAATTTCTGATTGAAGTGTTTATTTGAGTGTCTTCAATTTAACTCTTAACTAAGGCATAAATGCGCATAGTTAATAGCTTGTAGCTAATCTTAATTTCGGTTTAGGAGGACTTGTGTGATTTTAAACTTCAAAATGGCTTCAATTCTTTAAAGTATTGTTAGTAGGAAAGATGATAAATATCTTTTCTGGTTGATTTGCTGTAGTTTGCAATCGGTAAAGTGCATATAATATCTTTAATCGACAAGTCGTTCGTTAGTTAACGAGTATTTATGTGATTCATCTTAAATATTTTAAACAGGCGTATAGTGGCTGTATCTTCGTATAAGGATTAGCAATGACAGCTAATCAGTTAGAAAAACACCAAACTATGAACACTACAGCAACTCAAAACAATTCTAAAAACATGATGATCATCTTATCTGTTTTTGTTTGTGCGTTACTTTTTAGTGTTTCAGGTTATAGCCAAACTACAACTGCTACTGCAATAGCTTCTTCAATTGATGAAGAGACTACAACTACTGAAGTTAAAGCAGAAAGTGCAAGAGTATCAACTAACATGGAGTTTGTACAGTGGTTCATGGGCTCAAAACAAGATCCAAATTCAACAATATCTACAGAAGGAATCAATACAAAAAAACAAATCATGACTTCAGGTATAGCACCAAATCGTTTATTGATTAAAGCTTTTTTGAAGAAAGCAGTAAATTTTGAATCTGCTTTAGCATAATTAAAATTTGGAGTTATACTTATTTTAAGCACAAAAAAAACGCTAATTTATATTAGCGTTTTTTTTATGTCTAGTTGTGTTTTTTTTTATTCAAATTCTGAAGTAAAAAACAATTTAACCGTTGGGTATTTATTTTGTGTCATTTGAATTGTAAAGTCGGAATCAGCCAGAAAAACCAATTGACCATATTTATCCTTAGCTAAGAACTTTTGTTTAATGCGTTTAAATTCTTTGAATTCGTCATTCTTAGCATCATCTGGTTTTACCCAACATGCCTTGTGTACAGGAAAATTTTCATATGTACATTTAGCCCCATATTCATGCTCTAGTCGGTATTGTATTACTTCGTATTGAAGTGCTCCAACAGTTCCAATTATTTTACGATTGTTCATTTCTAGAGTAAACAACTGCGCTACACCTTCATCCATCAACTGATCCACTCCTTTGTCTAGCTGTTTTGCTTTCATTGGATCGGCATTGTTGATGTATCTAAAATGCTCAGGAGAGAAACTCGGAATCCCTTTAAAGCTCATGATTTCGCCTTCAGTTAAGGTATCTCCAATTTTGAAATTTCCAGTATCATGTAAGCCAACAATGTCTCCTGGATAGGATATGTCAACAATTTCTTTTTTCTCCGCAAAAAAGGCGTTCGGACTAGAGAACTTTAAATTTTTCTTCTGTCTAACGTGGTAATAGGGTTTGTTTCTCTCAAAAGTACCCGATACGATTTTGATAAATGCCAAACGATCTCTATGCTTTGGATCCATGTTAGCATGTATCTTGAATACAAAACCAGTTAGTTTTTCTTCTTTAGGGTCAACTAAGCGAGTTTCAGATTCTTTAGCTCTTGGGGAAGGAGCAATTTGTACAAAACAATCAAGTAATTCTCGTACTCCAAAATTGTTTAAGGCAGAACCAAAGAAAACAGGCTGAAGTTTACAGTCAAGATAATCTTGACGATCAAATTTAGGATATACTTCATCAATTAATTCTAATTCTTCGCGTAAGGTATCGGCGGGTTTTTGACCGATTATTTTTTCTAATTCAGGACTTTGAACATCTGAAAAAGCGATTGTTTCTTCAATATTTTTTCGGTTATCCCCACTAAATAAGTTGATGTTTTCTTCCCATAAATTATAGATACCTTGAAAATCGTACCCCATTCCAATAGGAAAACTAAGGGGAGTTACGGTTAAACCAAGTTTTTGCTCCACTTCATCCATTAAGTCAAAAGCATCTTTACCTTCTCGGTCCATTTTATTAATGAAAACAATAATAGGTATTTTACGCATTCTACAAACGGCAACTAATTTTTCTGTTTGTTCCTCGACACCTTTGGCAACGTCAATTACAACAATTACGCTGTCAACAGCAGTAAGTGTTCTAAACGTATCCTCGGCAAAGTCCTTGTGCCCTGGGGTATCAAGAATATTTATTTTTTTATCTTGGTAATTAAAAGCAAGAACAGATGTCGATACAGAAATTCCCCTTTGACGTTCGATTTCCATAAAGTCACTTGTAGCGCCTTTTTTGATTTTGTTGTTTTTTACGGCACCTGCCTCTTGAATTGCACCTCCAAAAAGTAATAATTTTTCAGTCAATGTGGTTTTACCAGCATCGGGATGCGATATAATTCCGAAAGTTCTTCTTCGTTGTATTTCTTTTAAAAAGCTCATGTATGATATAAATAGGCTGCAAAAGTACTATTTATAAACGTGAATAAAAAAAATGAGGCAGTGTTTTAAAACTGCCTCATTTACTTTCTTTTTAACTATCAATTACATGTTAATTGACCAAATCGTATATCCTTTTGGTGGACATTGTATTTTAACCCATTTATCTCCTTGAGTCGTTGGAATCCATGATGAATTCCCGGTAAAATCTTTTATCTGTGCATTAGTCCAGTTAGTTGGTACCCATCTTTCTTGCCAAGTAGTAGAGTTATTGATGTAAACTACTAATCCAGGGTTTCCGTTATAACCATTTCTTCTTGCTACATACTCATCATTATCAGCATATAATATTGAGGTTGTTCCAGTCGCTTTTTGATTATGGATCCAGATTAGATTGTTCATTTTAGTTTTATCCAGCCATTCTTCATAATCTCGGTAGAAAATGGTTGGATAACCTTCGTGCGTTAATATGTATGCATACGCGAGGTTTTTAGTATAAATTTCGTCGGTATCGTGATTTGTTACAAAGGTTACTGCTTTATATGGGTTGCGTTTCCACATCATATCGTCATTTAAAAGAGCCAGGTTGTTTCCATCAAAGGCATCGTTCATTTTATAATAGCAGGCAAAATCAAAAACAGAGC
>NZ_JAQWTM010000264.1 GCF_029242675.1 Flavobacterium sp. | reverse complement strand
TAATCCTCGTGGAACCGATGTTCCAGTGGTTCTAGACTTGATGATTCACGATATTGATGTTATATTAAGTGTGGTTAAATCAAAGGTTAAAAATATTAGCGCGAGCGGTGTCTCTGTAATTAGTGACACACCAGACATTGCCAATGCAAGAATAGAATTTGAAAATGGCTGTGTTGCCAATCTTACTGCAAGCCGCATCTCAATGAAAAACATGCGTAAAACGCGTTTCTTTCAAAAAGACGCGTACATATCTGTGGATTTCTTAGAGAAAAAATGTGAGGTAGTTAAAATGAAAGATGCTCCTGAAGTTCCAGGTGATTTTGATATGATTTTACAAAATGCGGAAGGTGTTAAAAAACAAATCTATTTTTCAAATCCTGAAGTAGAGCAAAACAACGCTATTCTAGACGAATTAGAGACATTTGCTGATGCTATTACAAACGATTCAACCCCAATTGTAACCTTAGAACAAGCAACAGAAGCATTGAAAGTTGCTTATCAAATTATTGATTGCTTCAAAAAATAAAATACAAATTCGAATTTAAAAGTTAAACGAGAAGACTTTAAAATTAAATATACCTTAAATGAAAATAATAGCTGTAATTGGTGCAGGAACTATGGGTAACGGAATCGCTCATACCTTTGCACAAAGCGGATTTACCGTTAAATTAATAGATGTTTCAGAGAAATCTTTGGATAAAGGAATGGCTACTATCGCTGCCAATTTAGACCGAATGGTTTCTAAAGGAACCATCACCGAAGAAGACAAAGCAAAAACAATTACCAACATAATCACTTATACGGATATTAAAGATGGTGTTGTTGGTGCTGATTTAGTAGTTGAAGCTGCGACTGAGAACGTAGAGCTTAAACTAAACATTTTTAAACAGTTGAATGACGCCTGTTCTCATGATACTATTTTAGCAACAAATACTTCTTCCATTTCAATTACGCAAATTGGAGCGGTAGTGTCACATCCAGAACGTGTTATTGGAATGCACTTTATGAATCCGGTGCCTATTATGAAATTAGTTGAAATCATTCGTGGGTACAATACTAGCGATGCGGTAACAGCTCCGATCATGACACTATCTGAAAAGTTAGGTAAAACGCCTGTTGAAGTAAACGACTATCCTGGTTTTGTGGCTAATCGTATTTTAATGCCAATGATTAATGAAGCTATCGAAACCTTATACAACAAAGTTGCTGGTGTATATGAAATTGATACCGTGATGAAATTAGGAATGGGACATCCAATGGGACCACTTCAACTAGCTGATTTTATTGGTTTAGATGTATGTTTAGCTATATTAAATGTTATGTACGACGGATTCAAAAATCCTAAATATGCTCCTTGTCCACTGTTAGTAAATATGGTTCGTGCTGGAAAATTAGGAGTAAAATCAGGAGAAGGGTTTTATGACTATAGCGAAAGTAAAAAAGCAGCGAAAATTTCGAAACAATTTATCTAGTTTAAATAATTTAAAAGCAGCAAGAGCATCGCGATGTTTCTTGCTGCTTTTCTGTTTTTAAACCAAAAGTGATATGGCAAAAATAATTCCATTTAGAGCAGTTCGCCCCACTAGAGACAAAGTTTGTTTGGTAACCTGCCGATCCTATGAAGAGTATGTAACAGCGGAGTTAGCTGCTCAATTAGATTTTAATCCGTTATCGTTTTTACATGTCATAAAACCGGCCTACAACAATGTAGAATCAGTTACCTTTGAAAAAAGATACCGTCAAGTACATCAAAAGTACCACGATTTTAAAATTGAGAATATCCTTGTAAAAGATGAGAATCCATCCATTTACATTCATAAAATTGTAACCAAAACACAATCATATACAGGTATAATCGTTGGTACATCCCTAGCCGATTATAAAAACAACAAAATCAAAAAGCATGAAGAAACGCTCGCTTTTAGAGTTCGACTGCTGAAAGAATACATGCACCACTCTGAATTTAACACAGAGCCTGTACTGATGACCTATCCTGATAATGAGGAAATCGAAAATTGGATTTTTAGTCAAACACAAAAATTAGCTGATTTTGAGTTTTCGACGACCAAGAAAGAAATCAATTATCTCTGGAAAATTGATGATGTTGAAGAAATTGAATGGATTCAAAATACGTTTGCTAAAATTGATTCTCTTTATATCGCTGATGGTCACCACCGTTCAGAGGCAGCTCGTATATTATCTGAGGAAAACCCACAAGATGAGAACAAAGCCCATCTACTAAGCTACTTGATTGCCGAAAATAATATTAAAATTTACGAATTTAATAGACTTGTAAAGGATCTAAATGGATTAAGTAAAGAGAAATTTATTCGCAAGTTGAATGAAAAATTCATTGTTGAAAGCAAGGACCAACAACCCTATCAGCCTGTCACGAATCATGAATTTGGCATGTATTTGGACAATGAGTTTTACCAGCTTGAACTTCGAAAAAGGGTAAAAAATTCAGCTAATGCTTTAGAAAACCTCGATACCCAAATTCTGTTTGACACTGTCCTACTTCCTATTTTAAACATAGAAGATTTACGAAATGATGAACGAATCGAATACGTATCAGGTAAACAATCGATTTTAGAATTAAAAAAAGAAATAGACGAAGGAGAATATCAAGTTGGATTTATCCTCTATCCTTCAAATATCAACGAAATAAAGGCATTAGCAGATACTAATTTGATTATGCCTCCAAAAAGTACGTATATTGAACCTAAGTTTAGAAGCGGAATAGTTATTTACGAACTATAAGGCAAAAACATTTAAAACAGCATCCAATGTCAATAGCAAACAATATAAAAGCAATCAAAGCGACACTTCCTGAAAACGTAACACTAGCAGCGGTTTCAAAAACCAAGCCGGTATCGGATTTAATGCAAGCATATGAAACGGGCCAACGCATTTTTGGCGAGAATAAAATTCAGGAAATGGCTGATAAATGGGAGCAAATGCCCAAAGACATTCAGTGGCACATGATTGGACATGTACAAACTAACAAAGTGAAATACATGGCACCTTTTGTAGCGCTTATTCATGGCGTAGATAGTTTAAAGCTTTTGCAAGAAATCAATAAGCAGGCTGCAAAAAACAACCGCGTTATTGATTGCTTACTTCAAATGCATATCGCCGAAGAGGAAACAAAATTTGGCTTAGACCAAGAAGAGTTAGCTGCTATCTTTAACTCTGTCGAACTACAAGAAATGAAAAATATAAAAATTGTAGGCTTAATGGGAATGGCAACTTTCACAGATAATAAGGACCAAATTAAAAAAGAATTTATGCTTTTAAAAAGTATATTTGACAAAGCAGCCGAGCAAAAAGTACCTAATTGTGATTTGACTATCATCTCTATGGGAATGTCAGGTGACTATCCTTTAGCAATTGAGTGCGGTAGCACAATGGTTCGAGTTGGTAGCAGTATCTTTGGTGGCCGAAACTAGTTTTTAATAGAAGGCCCCAATAGTAAACCCCATTTTAAATAAAATAATTTGTACGCAATACTAGATATAGAAACCACAGGTGGTCAGTTCAACGAAGAAGGAATAACTGAAATCGCCATTTATAAATTTGATGGACACGAAATTGTCGATCAATTTATAAGTCTGGTCAATCCTGAAATCCCTATTCAACCCTTTGTCGTTAAGCTAACAGGTATAAACAATGCCATGCTAGTCTCTGCTCCTAAGTTTTTTGAAGTAGCCAAACGTATTATAGAAATCACCACTGATTGTATCATCGTAGCACACAATGCCTCTTTTGATTACCGCATCCTTCGAACAGAATTTAGACGATTAGGCTATAATTTTGAGGCTAAAACCTTGTGTAC
The DNA here is from genome assembly GCF_029242675.1 of Flavobacterium sp. Taxonomy (GTDB): domain Bacteria; phylum Bacteroidota; class Bacteroidia; order Flavobacteriales; family Flavobacteriaceae; genus Flavobacterium. The sequence continues at coordinate 1,228 of NZ_JAQWTM010000264.1, read as the reverse complement.
AGTTGAACTGGCAAAAAAATTAATACCGGACCAGCCTTCTTATAGTCTGGGTAAACTTGTTCGTGCTTTAGGAATTCCAATGGCCGATAGGCATCGCGCCAGCGGAGATGCCGTTGCGACGGTGAAACTGTTTAAAATGCTACTTGAAAAAGATCTCGAAAAAACGATTATCACAGATTATATCAAAACCGAAATAGAAAAAGGAATCTCACCTAAATTAACGGAAATCATAGCTGGTTTGCCCTCGCGAACCGGAGTTTATTACATTCATAACGAAAAAGGAAACCTAATCTACATTGGCAAAAGCCGAAACATAAAAAAAAGGCTCAACCAGCATTTTACGGGAACCAACGCCAAATCTAAAAAAATTCAAGCCCAAGTTTTTCGCGTAACCTACGAGGAAACAGGTAGCGAACTGATAGCCCTACTTAAAGAAAGTGAAGAAATAAAGGTCAACAAACCCATATTAAATCGAGCACAACGAAAAAGTATTTTTCAATGGGCACTTTATGCTGAACTAGATAAAAACGGTTACATCAATCTTAAATTACAAAAAGCAGATGGTCGCAAAAAAGAAATAACCTCATTTTCAACTTTGCAAGAAGGCAAAAATGCGTTATTTAGGATCACGGCTGAATACAAGTTATGTCAAAAGTTTACTGGCTTATATCAAACTACTAAAGAATGTTTTCAGTACACCATAAAAGAGTGTGATGGCGCTTGCATTGGAGCAATTTCTGCACTTGAATACAACCTGAGAGTCAACGAATTCATTACTAAAAATAGTTTTGAAAACCAAAACATGATTATTGTTGACAAAGGACGAACTATCAACGAGCGCAGCGCTGTTTTGATCGAAAACGGAATCTATAAAGGCTATACGTTTTATGATTTGAACTATCAAGTACATAAAATAGATATTTTAAAAACGATCATCATTCCAATGCAAAACAATCGCGACACGCGAAATATAATTCAAAATCACCTTCGAAGAAATAAAATGCATAAGATTATCAAGTTCTAGTACAAACCTAAATTTGGCCAACATAAATGAATTAAAATTATTTAATACATAGAAGCCATTCCAGCTATCCACTACAACTCCTCCTCCTGCAAATTGTATTTCTAGCGCATAAAAGGAGCTTCTAAGGTCGCTCTTTTACACTAAGAAATACTAACTTGCAATCGTCCGGGGTTTCCGTTTTTATCTGGGCTACAATCACTATGA
>NZ_JAQWTM010000141.1 GCF_029242675.1 Flavobacterium sp. | reverse complement strand
TTTCTAATGAAAAACGTTGTACACTTGAAACAGCATTTTGCTTGCAATTCTCGTATAAAACACGATCCTCTATCATGCGGTTCATGGCTAGTGTGAGTTTTTCAAAATTCTGATTCTCGACCAAAAGTCCGTTCAATTGATCTTGTACAATTTCACTTGGTCCTGAGAGGCAATCAAAGGCTACAACAGGAGTTTGACACGCCAATGATTCTATTAAAACGGTACCAAAACCTTCATTCTTACTTGATAAAACCGTGAATTTGGCATGTTTAAAATAGCTAAACGGGTTATCTTTCCATCCCAAAAACACCACCGATTTATCAAATTGACTTGCCACCACTTGCTGTTGTAATTGAGCGCGAAGTTTACCTTCACCCAGAATTACTAATTTTATTTTTTTGCTTGGAAGCGTAGAATTGGCGTAGGCAGTAATTAATTTATCAAACTGTTTGACGGTATCATCCATTCTTCCTACCGCTGCAATATAGTCGTAATCTATGGCAATTTTCTCCTTGGAACAAGATTGAATATCATCAATTGCAATTGCATTATGGATTGTAATTGTATTTTCATAACCCAGCTCCAACTTTATTTTTTTTTTTATTTTTTCAGAAACCGTCACGATTCCGTATGCGTCAGTATAGATATGTTTGGCTAAAAACTGCAATTTCGGGAAATACAATGCTGTCATGTAGCTATGAATCGTCATCACATAAGGAGCCGAATACAGTAACTTAGTCATCAAAAATTCCTGAAACTGATTGTTTTTGACTCGGAAATCAATGATGTAATCGAACCGGTTCGAGTTTAAAAATCGTCTTAAAACCCAAAATCGTTTTAGCTTGTTAAAAACACCATTTCTTTGATTTTTAAGCTTTCCGAGATTTAGCAATTCCCCTGAAAAATCATAGCCTATTTTGTCTATCACAATCACATGATGCACTTTAATATTATTCGAGACAAAAAATTGAGACAACAAAGCTGCCGCACGCTCAGCCCCGCCTGAGGCTAATTGTTCGCTTATGAGGCATATTTTGTACTCTTTCTTTTGAGGCATAAAGCAAAATCACTAATTTCGAAAACAAATATAACTATTCATGCGGATTTTATTAGTGGGCGAATACAGTAGGTTCCATAATTCTTTAAAAGAAGGTCTGGTCGAACTTGGTCACGAGGTACTACTCATTGGAGATAATGATTTCAAAAATTATCCTTTAGACATTTCGGTTTTTGCGAAAGCTTTTAAGAAAAATTACCTTCTTAATAAATTTAGACAAGGTGTTTTTAGATTATTTAAATTCGACTTAGCACAAGTGGAAACGGCCTACCGATTTTATACCAATCGAAAAAAATTAGTGGGTTTTGATGTGGTCCAATTAATTAATGAATATCCTTTACAATCTACGGTGTTTTTGGAAAAGAAAATGCTTAATTACATTTTCAAAAACAATAGCAAAGTCTTTCTTTCCTCTTGCGGAGATGATTACAGTAGCGTTAACTATATGCTTAAAGGACAATTTCGCTACTCAGTAGTCACCCCATGCATTGGTAATCCTGAGCTTGGTCATTGTCCGTACACGCTGCGCTATGCGAAAAAACCGTTCCAAGAATTGCATGAGTTTGTATTCGAAAACACAATCGCAGTAATTCCAGGTGATTTAGATTATGCCATTCCGTTACAAAATCATCCTCATGCAACAGCTTTAATTCCGTATCCCATAAATACAGCTACATTAAAATACTGTCCTCTTGAAATAGCAGAGAAAATCATCATTTTTCATGGAATAAATGAAGCAAATTACTTTAAAAAAGGAAACCACTATTTTGAAGCAGCTTTAAAAATTATAAAAGATAAATATCCTACCAGAGTAGACATAATTACCGCTAAAAGTATGCCCTACGCCACCTATATAGAACTTTATAATAAAAGCCATATTGTATTGGATCAAGTATTGACTTACGACCAAGGTTATAATGCTTTAGAAGCTATGGCAAAAGGCAAAGTTGTTTTCACGGGAGCCGAAACCGAATTTTTAGCGCATTATAAATTAACTGAAACAGTTTGTGTCAACGCCCTTCCTGATGTATCCTCAATTGTTAACGAATTGTCTTTTTTAATTGAAAATCCTACTGAGATTACTGCAATTGGAAAACGAGCAAGAGCATTTATTGAGAAAGAACACGATTATAAAGCTATAGCTGAACGGTACTTACAAACTTGGTTGAAAAATTAATACCACTTACCCTTTATTCAATCGATCATATACTTTCTTTTTAAAAT
>NZ_JAQWTM010000223.1 GCF_029242675.1 Flavobacterium sp. | reverse complement strand
CAGTACTATGTCGAAACTTTCTTTTTTATCATGAAAAGTGAAAGCCATCATTTGCCATGATTGACCTTTTTTTGATTTGGTAAAGCTACTAACAGATGGTTTACCACCCAACCATACAATTTTTGCATTTGCTTTAATATTTAAGTCAGCATCTTCAGTCAAAGCATTATAGATAAAATCATCAGCTATTTTTGATTTAGGTATTTTAAAATCAAACCACTCTTGTAATTCGTAGTCAAAGCAAATCCCATGCATGAAATTAAACAATGATTTTTTTAACCCAAAACTAAATTTGTCGTGGTCAATTCCAGTATTGTCAATGTAATTGATATCATTATTTGCAAAAGAACCTATTGCTTCGGTCTCTTTTTTCACACCAAATTTCTCAGGATACAAACCCACCGGGCTGTGCGCCGTCATGGCAAATTGATGCCAAAAACCAGATTGCAAAACACCGGCTTCAAAAAGCTGGCGTACCATCTCGAGACTATCTACTGTTTCTTGAATTGTTTGGGTAGGATAGCCATACATTAAATACGCATGCACCATGACTCCTGCCTCAGTAAAATTACGAGTCACCTTAGCCACTTGCTCGACAGTTACCCCTTTATCAATCAATTTCAATAAACGATCTGAGGCTACTTCTAAACCTCCTGAAACTGCAATACAGCCCGAAGCTTTTAACAGAAGACACAAATCTTTACTAAAGCTTTTTTCAAATCGAATGTTTGTCCACCAGGTTACTGACAGCTTTCGTCTTAAAATTTCTAACGCCAATGCCCGCATTAACGCTGGCGGGGCTGCTTCATCTACAAAGTGAAAACCATTCTCTCCCGTTTGCTCCATCATTTGCTCCATGCGATCGCAAAGTAAATTTGCGGCCACAGGTTCATATATTTTAATATAATCTAATGATATATCACAAAAAGTACATTTTCCCCAATAGCATCCGTGTGCCATGGTAAGTTTATTCCACCTCCCATCTGACCACATACGGTGCATGGGATTGACAATTTCGATGACAGAAATATATTTATCTAACAACAGATCAGAGTAGTCTGGAGTACCTACATGCGATTGTTTATAATCAGATTTAGACGAATTATTCTTATAAACTACTGCTCCATTTTCCAGCAGAAATGTTCGTTTAAAAGAGCCATAACTAGGATTTTCAATATTTAGAATTAGTTCCTCAATAGGCACTTCACCATCATCTAGTGTAATGAAATCAAAAAATTCAAACACTCTGCTATCAGAAAGGGAACGTAACTCTGTATTAGGAAAACCACCTCCCATCGAAATCTTAATTTCAGGATAATTTGCCTTCACCCATTGTGCCGATCGAAAAGCACTGTATAAATTCCCTGGAAAAGGAACCGAAATTAAAAACAAGGTAGGTTTTATTGATTCTATTTTTTCTTTTAGGTTCGAAAGTAAAATGCGATCGATGTACGTAGGATCCTGCTGCAAGGCATCATATAATTCATCAAATGTGTTTGCAGATCTACCTAATCGCTCTGCATACCTACTAAAACCAAAATTAGCATCTACGCACTCCACGATAAAATCTGAAATGTCTTCGAGATATAAAGTCGCAAGATGTTTTCCTTTATCCTGTGTACCCATAGTCCCAAAAGCCCAATCGAGTTCTTCAAGTTGAGCAAAACGAGAAGCTTCCGGCAAATAAGCTTCTTGACAAATTTGTAAAGCTAATGTAGGATTCTTGCCTTGTAAAAAAGCAATAACAGCATCGATTGTTTTAATATATTCCTCTTGCAAGGCATAAATACGCTTTGAATTGTCTGAAATCGTATTTATTGATTCTTCAAATTTAGCACTTGATATGCTAAATAAATTTGATAGCCCTTCCTTTGAAAACAACTTTAAAATTACCTCTATCCCTAAATCTGCTTGAACAGCATCTATAGCTTTTGTATTTAAAAACCCCTTGATGTATGCCGTGGCAGGATAAGGAGTATTCAACTGTGTAAACGGAGGTGTAACTAAAAATAATTTGGTTTTCAAAAGAGATATTTTTCTGCAAAAATAAGTGATATTACTTCGTATTCATAGAAAAGTTAGCTCTTTAAAGAAAAATCTATTTAGAAACCTGATTTTCGAATAAAAGCCTTAAAATTTATGTTCTTTTTTACTAATTACAAGTAGTGCAATTACAGAAACAATTGCTGCTACAGAAAGATAAAAACCTACATAAGTAAGACTATAATTTGTGGCTAACCATATCGCTGCCATAGGAGCAAATGCAGCACCAATGATTCCTGACATATTAAAAGCTAGCGACGTGCCTGAGTAGCGCACAGTAGTAGGAAATAATTCTGATAAAAAAGTACCTAGAGGTCCATAGGTGCACCCCATTAAGCTCATCCCTACACATAAAAACAAGGTTACCACAATAGGATTTCCACTATTCATTGCCGTAGAAAACAGAAACCCAAACAAAGCAATAGCTACAGTTACATAAATTAGTGTTTTTCTACGCCCTATTTTATCAGCAATTAAAGCTGAAAGAGGAATAAAAAGCGCAAAAAACAAAACAGAAAATAACTGCATTAAAAGAAAATCTCTTTTAGTGTAATCTAAATCAGATGTAGCCCAACTTAAGGTGAAAACGGTCATTAAATAGAATAACAAAAACGTAGTCATAGCCGCTAGTGTACCAAATATCAATTGGTTTTTATAAAACTTAATCAATGTCAAGAAAGGAACTTTGTTTTCGGTTTTTTCTTCTTTTGCATTTTCGAATGCTGGAGTTTCTGTAATATTTAATCGAATGTAAAACCCAACCAGAACAAGCAACGAACTAGCTATAAATGGTATTCTCCATCCATAATCAATAAATGCTTCAGCAGTCATGGTATCCGTTAGAAGTAAAAAAACACCTCCCGATAATAACAAACCTATGGGCGCTCCTAACTGAGGAAACATTCCGTACCATGCTCTTTTATGAGGAGGTGCATTTTCAATCGCGAGTAAAACGGCTCCTCCCCACTCTCCTCCTAAACCAACACCTTGTCCGAATCGACAAAGCATTAACAGTAAAGGAGCGGCAATACCAATACTCGCGTAACTAGGTAAGAACCCAATACAAACTGTCGAAATCCCCATCGTAATAAGTGCTATAACTAGCGTCGTCTTCCGTCCTATTTTATCACCATAATGTCCAAAAACGGCAGAACCTAGCGGTCTTGATAGAAAAGCTATAGAAAAGGTTGCAAGAGAGAGTAAAGTAGAATTAGTACTATTTGCAGATGGAAAAAACAATTGCGGAAATACTAGTACGGCAGCATTTGCGTAAATATAAAAGTCAAAAAACTCTATCGTTGTTCCTATAAGACTTCCAAACAAAACATGCTTGAGAGAATTCTTCTTAGGGCTATGCGTATTATCATTCATTGGAGGTATTTTTTTTTATTAAAATTCAACTATTTTACTTAAACAGCGAAATAATTTAACCTCAAAAAGCTCTAAAGGAAAGAGAAATACACATAATCCAGTTTTAAAACAGATTCTTTCTGAATATAATAAAAATCACCAATTCACCGCATACGATGTAAGAAATTATCTATTGCGAATTCTGCAATTCAAATGGACTATTCTTTGTAATTTTTAAATAATGCCAAGCTATATTCATAAAAAAACTAATAAGTCTTACAAGTATAATTTTAATTTGTGTATCTATATTATTATACGTAAAATTACAAACCTTAACAAAACCTTAATATACAAAACCACCACCATTTTGCATACTAACCAAAAAACTAGTACCCCTATACTTGACGACGCTCAATTATGGACTGACTTAAAAGCTGGAGATGAAAAAGCTTTCTCGATGTTATTTGAACGACATTATGAACATTTAATTAGATATGGTAATTCGTTCTCTAACGACAGTGACAAAATTGAAGACTGTGTTCAAGATGTATTTGCTGATGTTTGGCTTTACAAGAACAAGTTAGGAGAGACCACAAATGTAAAAGCATATTTACTCTCAAGTGTACGTAAGAGGATTTCGAGATTACAAGAAAGAGATCGTATCTTTAATAAAGTAGCATCTACAGATGTTGTCAACTTCTTATTTGATTTTTCGATCGAACACCAGTTAATAAGTGATGAAGTTACAGCTGATAAAGTATATCAATTAAATAAATTAATCAATTTATTGCCCTCAAGGCAAAAGGAAGCATTGTATTTAAGATACAATCAAGGTTTGAGCGTAGAGCAAATTGCAGAAATGCTTGATGTAAATTATCAATCAGCAAACAACCTACTACACCGTGCAGTTCTCAATTTAAGAAAGGACTGGAACATCGGCCTAACCGCACTCCTACTACTGTCAACAGCTATATTATAATATTTTATTAAAAAAAATAAAAAATAATCATAATTTAGTGAGTATATAACAAAGAAAGCGTCCTTTATGTATATGTAATCTTATATTTAAATGCAAATACGCGATCATTATACCGAAGTTGAAGACTTCTTAGCAGATGCTTCTTTCCAGACCTGGATACGTTCAAACGTAGATCAGGACAATTGGGAAGAATGGACATTAGAAACTGCGACCAGAGCTAAGCTCGTTCAAGATGCTCGTCTATGGATACTAGCTACTAGAACTCCAAAACCTAACTTTACTACTGCCACCATCCAAACAGCATTACACGCCACTTGGAGTAAAATAGAACAGCGTGAAAACGCTACCAATAAAAAAGTACTTAACTTATGGAATAGCAATTGGCTTAGGTCTATAGCGGCAGTTTTGGTTTTTGGATTACTCGCTACTTGGACCTTTAGCCATTTCTTTCTTCCTTTAAACGATCAAAAAGTGTACAACGAGCTTCTAGATGAAAACTATGAAGGATTAGTAGAACAAACTAACAACTCTAGTAAAGCACAAACGATCACACTATCTGACGGAAGTTCTGTTTTATTACAGCCTAAAAGTAAATTGAGTTACCCTAAAATATTTACAGGTTCAGAACGTAGCGTGTACTTATCAGGTGAAGCTTTCTTTGAAATAAGTAAAAACCCAAAGAAACCTTTTTTAGTCTACGCTAACGAAATCGTAACTCGTGTCCTTGGAACAAGTTTTAAAATTAGCGCTTACGCTAATAAACCTAATATTGAAGTACTCGTTCGTACCGGAAAAGTTAAAATTGAATCGAATCAAAGTATCATGCCTTCCTCAAAAGATGAAGATATTACTTTACTTCCTAATGAGGCGGTTCGTTTTACAAGAAAAGATTTGAAATTTAAAAAAATAACCGACATCACAAAAGACGAAGCCTTGATAGGTTCTTTAAGCAATATAGAACAGTTAAGTTTTGATTTTAGCGACATCCCAGTGAGTCAGATTTTTAAAACATTAGAGCAAGCCTATTTAATTAATATAGCTTATCCAAAAGTAAAAATGAAAGAATGTCACTTGACTAGTTCTCTCAACGATATGCCATTGCCAGAAAAATTGAAGATTATCTGCAAGGCTTTAGGAAATAATACGAGTTATGAAATGAATGGCAATCAGGTAATCATCACTTCTGATGGTTGCGAATTATAAATAGCCTCATAAAAAATTAAAAATAAAACGCCGATAATGCTGTAACATTATCGACGCTTGAATGAAATCAAATTGTTTTCTGTAAAAAACAATTTGTGATGTTTCGACAATACCCTTTAGAAGTACTAATTAAAACAAACCAAAATTATGAAAAAACCTGTTGTTAAACAACGATTACTCTTTCGAATCATGAAAATAACCCTATTCCAACTCCTGCTGGCCTTTGTGTTTTCAACAGTTACAATGGCAAATAGCGTTAATGGTCAAAAGAAACTGGACACTAAAGTAACTTTAGAACTTGAA
>NZ_JAQWTM010000217.1 GCF_029242675.1 Flavobacterium sp. | reverse complement strand
AGAGAACCATTTTTTGCGGAGCGAAAAGCATGTGAATCGCTTATCCGATTTTTATCGGGATCTAGAGAACCGCTTTTTACGAAGTAAAAAGCGTGTGAATCGCTTATCCCGATTTTTATCGGGATCTAGAGAACCATTTTTTACGAAGTAAAAAGAGTGTGAATCACTTGTCCCGATTTTTATAGGGAGCTTCAATATAATATATCAATGAAGACCTTTCAGTTTTGAAAGGTCTTTTTTTGTTAGGGAACAGGGATGTTGTTTAAGGCTAAAAATAGTATCTTTACTTTTTAACATGAAACGGTACACAAGATGAAAAGGCTTTATTTTATTTTCTTATTTTTTCTATTAATTCAGACAGGTTCGGCCTATGCTGCAGTAGTTGATACATTACAAATCTCCAGTGCAGCCATGAATAAGACCTATAAAGCGGCGGTAGTTTTACCGAGTTCATATGCAAAAAGCAAGTCGAAATATCCTGTTTTGTATTTGCTCCATGGTGCTTATGGGCATTTTAATGACTGGCTTTCTAAAACACCTAATAAAGATTTAATACACCAATTGGCTGATCAGTACAATATGATTGTCGTAATGCCAGAAGGAGAAACCTTTAGTTTTTACTTAGATAGTCCCGTAAATCAAGGAAGTCAGTTCGAGACGTATATTACCAAAGAAGTGGTACAAAAAATAGACAATACCTACCGAACCATTACTGATAGGAAAGGTCGTGTGATATCAGGTTTGTCTATGGGTGGACATGGAGCGCTCTACTTGTCGGCAAAACATCCAGAATTATTTTGCGCAGCGGGAAGCATGAGCGGCGCAGTAGATATGGGAAGCATGATGACGCCAGAATCTAAAGAGAGAATTACGAAATTAATGGAGCCAGTTTTTGGAAAAGAAGGCAAATCACAAGAAGTCTATGCCTCCTATGCCGTTTTAAACATGGTGCCTACAATGACAAATAATAAATTAGCTTTAATACTGGACATTGGGGTGGATGATTTTTTGATTGAATCCAATCGTGAATTACATCGCAGATTAGTGTATTCGAAAGTGGCACATGATTATACGGAGCGTCCGGGCGCTCACACTTGGGAATACTGGGAAAATGCATTGCCTTATCATATGTTGTTTTTTATCAAAGTAATAAAAAGCAATGGTGTTCTATTACAATAGAAGCCAATTGATGTGTTAAACAAGAAGGACTTTCATAATTATGAAAGTCCTTCTTGTTTAAATATAGCTCAGTCAATTGAGTTAAACAGCAATCGTTTTTATTTTAACGTATCCAATATGCAGTTCATCTTCCTCTAATGGTGTCTCAGATTTTGTGATTTTCAAGCTATAAAGTTCCTTATATTGCTGGTCTAATATATCATTCACTCGGTGTGTTTCATCAACATCAATTCCATATTTATCATCAATATGAGAAGCACCCGCGCCTTCAAAGCCGCAATGTTTAAAAAAGGTGGTTGTTTTTACTTTTCGGGTAGCAACTCCTAAAGTTTTGGCAACGGTAACCATTTTATAATGATATTCTTCAAATTCTCCTTTTTTATATCCCCCCAAGTTGATAAAAAATAGCGAAGCTTCACTTGGTTCCAATTGCTTTGTTTTTGCAATGATTTCGATGGAATGATTGTCTACTGAGGTAATTTCGCGCCAAGCATCTATGTGGATTTTTCCTTTGGCTTCAGGCCAAAAAGCTTTCATCTCAGGAACTAAATCTTTTACGGAGGTTCCAATTCCAAAAAAAATATCGTGTTGTTCTGTTAGGCGTCCTTTTGGCGTACAGCCTAGCATTACCATGTAAAGTTTGTGTTTGTTTTCCATACATCAAAGCTACAAAAAATTATTAAAATAAATTTTGGCATAGTTCATGGATAAGGATAAAAAGAACAAGTTAAATTAATCATTATGAAAAAATTATTTACCCTTTTATTATTTGTGGGCGTTTTAAGTTTACAAAGTTGTACGATAACTGATGATTTATATCTTGAAGATACATCAGTAAGTGAAGTTTTTGAAGTGCCTACCTCATTTACGGCATCAAATAATTATAGCAAACAAATTATTTTTAATTCAAAGCTCTATGCTTCTGATGAGGTATTGGTTTACCGTTTAATCGGAAGTGCTCAAGGTAAAAATATTTGGAAATTATTACCAGAAGCACATTATTTTAATGATGGTTCATTCGATTTTGGATACGAGTATGATTATTCTCTTAGAGATGTCACCGTGTACTTAGTAGGTAATAATCTTAGTACGGTTCCAACTTCTTACAGATTAAATCAAGTGCTACAAGTTGTTATTGTTCCGGGGAATTTCGCAAAGCTAGTAAACAAGAATGATTACTTTAATGTAATGTCAACCTTGAAATTGAAAGAATCAGATATTCAAACAATTAATTTATAATATTATATAACCTTAAAATATACAGCCATGAAAAAAGTATTTACCCTTTTAGCACTAGTAGGACTTATTAGTCTACAAAGTTGCACAGTTACTGACGTAGCACCTATCAATGATAATGATACGATAAGTGAGGTTTTTGAAGTAACCACAAGTTTTAATGCGTCAAACAGTTATTCAAAAATAGTAGGGCTTAACCCCGCGATATTCGCTTCGGATGTGGTTCTTGTCTACCATCTTTACGATGTTGTTAATGGTCAAGATGTATGGAGACAAATGCCTCAAACGTATTACATTGATAATGGTGGAGCGATCGATTATAATTTTGACTTTACTAGAAATGATGTGAAGATTTTTATGGGAGCAAATTTTGCTTTGAATACGATTCCATCTAGTTGGACGCAAAATCAAACTTTTAGAATCGTTTTAGTTCCAGGTAAATTTGCCTCTTTAATTGATAAAAAAGATTATATCTCGGTTCTTGCTGCCCTTAATTTGAAGGAGAGCCAAGTACAGAAAGTCAATTTCTAACATTTAGATCTAGAGAAAAAGGAGAGCAATTTGCTCTCCTTTTTTATTGAATTTAGTTTGGATTCTTTAGTCGGCTTTATTTTTATAAAGTGAAAATACCACTCCAGATAGTAATGAAACCGCTATTACTGCCAGTGAAACCCATTCTGGAATTTCTACAAAATCTTGTATGATCATTTTTATTCCTACAAAGGTTAAAATTACAATAAGGCTGTACTCTAAATAACTAAATTTTTCAAGCATGTTTGCTAAAAAGAAATACATAGATCGTAATCCAAGTATTGCGAATATATTAGAGCTAAACACTAAAAAGGGATCATTGGTAATGGCTAAAATCGCAGGTACGCTATCAACAGCAAATACCACATCCATAACCTCAATAACAACTAGCGCAACAAATAGTGGTGTTGCAGCGGTTAAATGTCGTCTTTTTACAAAAAAGTGTTCGTCATCGATATGATTCGAAATGGGAATTATTTTTTTTAAGCTTTTGTATACAAAAGAGGTTTTGGGGTCAAATTGATCTTCATCGCCGTTCCATAACATTTTAGCAGCAGTATAGATTAAAAAAGCGCCAAAAATATAAGTAGTCCAAGCGAATTTATGGATAATTAAAACGCCAAAATAAATCATCAATCCTCGAAAGAATATAGCTCCAAGAATACCCCAAAAAAGGACACGGTGCTGGTATTTTTGCGGAATCTTAAAGGCTGAAAAAATGATGGCAATGACAAATATGTTGTCGATACTTAAAGAAAGTTCAATTAAATACCCAGTAATGTATTTAATCGAAGCTCCTATTGGTTTTAAATTGTCGGGATTTTCAATATAGCCATTGCCATAAATCCAATAGATAACTCCCGAAAATAAAAAGGAAACTGTGATCCAAATTACAGTCCACTTCGTAGCTTCTTTGGTACTTATGATATGAGGCGTTTTATTAAAAACACCTAAATCTATGGCAAGAATAATAATAATTATAATAAAGAATGAAATCCAGACCATTGCAACTCAATTTTAAGTTCTATGACAAAGATACTTTTTGATTCTTGATTTTTAAGGTCATCACGGTATTAATTATAGGTACAAAAAAAAGTGCCATTATTAATAATGACACTTTGTTAATAGTTGTGTTGTAATTAAAGAACAGAGTTCACTGTTTTTATAATTCTAGCAGCAATTTTATATGGATCTCCGTTTGAAGCTGGTCTTCTGTCTTCAAGCCATCCTTTCCATCCTTTTTGAACTGTCATTAATGGAATACGAATCGAGCAACCTCTATCAGATACTCCATAGGAAAAATCATGAATAGATGCAGTTTCATGTTTACCTGTTAAACGCAAATCATTGTAAGCGCCATATACTGCGATATGCTCGGCAGTAACAGAGCGGAAAGCTTCACATATTTTTTCATAAGTTTCTTGTGATCCACATGTTCTAAGAACTTCATTTGAGAAATTAGCATGCATTCCTGAACCATTCCAGTCTGTATCGCCTAGCGGTTTTGGATGGTATTCAATGTAATACCC
>NZ_JAQWTM010000138.1 GCF_029242675.1 Flavobacterium sp. | reverse complement strand
GCTTTTAAACCAGCCGCAAGTGCTTCGATTTCCTGCATATCACTCTCTGACCTTTTTGTAAATCGATCCGTCAGGTATTGTAAAGCAAAATGAATCGCATAGGTTTTTGCAAGCGGAATTAACAACCTGCGTTGGTGCATGCGGTAATTTAAAATGGGTACTTCTGATCCGCCTTCGGGTCCAAATTGACGTCGTTGATCACTGTACTTTATTGCAATCGTAAGTCCCGTTTTGGCAGCAGTCAAAGCAGAACGCGGAATCCCTATACGGCCTCCAACCAAAGTTCCTAACATCGTGAAAAAACGTCGGTTATCACTTGGAATCGGACTCGTAAACTCACCCTTTTCGTTTACCGAGGCGAATCGGTCCAACATGTTCTCTTTTGGAATAGTGACACTATCAAAACGAATAGTACCATTATCAACACCATTTAGTCCCATTTTATGTCCACAGTCACCAATCGTGATTCCTTTTAGAATTGTTCCGTTTTCATCACGTAACGGCACTATAAAAGCATTTACACCATAGTCGTGACCATCGATAATAAGCTTAGCAAAAACGGTAGCCATTTGCCCGTGCACAGCAGCATTACCTATGTATTCCTTCTGTGCTTTAGGATGTGGCGTGTGTATCGTAAAAGTTTTTTCTAAATGATTATAGGTTGCTGTAGTTTCTAACCCTTTTACATTAGAACCGTGGTGCGTCTCTGTCATAGCAAAACAGCCCGGTAATTTTAAGCTCCCTATATCTTTTAAATATTTGGCATAATGTTTTTCGGTTCCTAGAGAATGTATACTCATTCCCCACAATCCAAATTGCACACCAAATTTTATCACCAAACTCAAGTCATGGTAACTCAATGTCTCCATTATGGCAAAATAATTTAGAATATTATCTCCTCCGCCATGTTCTTTGGGGTAAGCCATATTACCTAAATTTTCTTCTGCTAAAATTTTGCACCACTGCATGATATGCTCGCGATACTCCATAGTATTTGTTATTGTTTGTATTTTAAACTCAGGACGGGAAATGATTTCCTTAACCTTATTGATGATAGGCGAATGATCTCCATCTAAAATTGAAGTAATTTTAGCTACATCAAAATTTGTATGAGCAGTGTGCGTTACTGTTTTAGAATCTATTTCGAGTTTGAAATGGCTTATTGCTTCGGCACTTGTAATTCCTAAACTGTGTTCCAGTATTATAAATGACTCTTCTGACCTTTTCACATCAGTATTACAGTTAGAAAGCGCTACTGCTATTTCATAAATTGATTTTAATTCTGGATTATCAGAAGTGATTTTGTCAATACTATTTTTCCAGTCCGAAAGGATTTCACGAGATGGCGGATTAGAAACATCGATTTTCGAAAGTAGCACTTCTTTATCTGCCTGCGTTAACCATTCTTGTTCTTCTATAAAGTTTTTAAGCGTGGTAAACTCTAAAGACGTTAATAAATCATCAGACCAAACGAGATAGAAAAGAGGTATAAAAGCTTGTATTTGAAATTGAGACATAAGACGTGATTTATAATGAAAAGGAAAGATACCAAAACTACTTCCAAACAGTTG
>NZ_JAQWTM010000189.1 GCF_029242675.1 Flavobacterium sp. | reverse complement strand
ATATTCCCTACTGCAGGGTCAAGCTTTGTAATAAGTGCAAAACTTACACCTCCTTTCTCTCTATTCAGTGATGTTGACTATGGAAACTTAGAAAATCTTCAAGAATTTAAATCTCTAAATTCAGATGGAGAATTAGTAGCAGATCAAGCAAAAATGGATCAGGAAAAATTTCGTTGGTTAGAGTTTTACAAAGTTAAATTCAATGGAACTTGGTACACTCAAATATGGGATAAACTTATTTTAAAAACACAGGCAGACTTTGGTTTCCTTGGAACCTACAATAGTGACCGTGGAGCAATACCTTTTGAACGTTTTTATTTAGGAGGTGACGGTATGGCTAACTTTTCAATGGATGGTAGAGAAACAGTACAATTAAGAGGATATCCTAACAACTCGTTAACTCCTATAATCGATGACCCAAAGGATCCAAGATTTGGACAACAAATTGGTGCTACTGTGTACAATAAATTCTCCTTAGAAATGCGTTATCCAATTACGTTAAAGGCATCTGCATCAATTTATGCATTGGCATTTTTAGAAGCAGGATCATCATATGCTGATTTTAAGAGCTACAACCCTTTTGCACTGAGTCGTTCTGCAGGAGTTGGTTTACGTGTGTTTATGCCAGCATTTGGACTACTAGGAATAGACTTCGGACATGGATTTGATGCTTTACCAGGTACAACAACGCCTAATGGATGGGAAACCCATTTTATCATAGGTCAACAATTCTAGAATTGCGACACGATTTTCAAATACTATAACGCTATGAGAAAACATTTTTTATTTATATTTTTGGCCGCAATTACGGCGAACGTAGTTCATTCGCAGGCGCGTGGTTCTCGAGTAGGCTATATCGATATGGAATTCATTTTACAAAATGTACCCAACTATGCTGAAGCAAGTATGCAGCTAGAGCAAAAGGCTCAAAAGTGGAAACAAGATATTGAAGCCAAAAAAGTTGAAATCAATAAAATAAAAGATGCACTCAAAGCCGAAAAAGCATTATTAACGAAAGGTCTGATTGAAGAAAGAGAAGCAGAAATTAAATTCTTAGAGGATGAAATGTTGGATTTTCAACAGCAACGTTTTGGAGCTAATGGAGACCTTATCAACCAAAAGGCTTTACTTGTAAAACCTATTCAAGATCAGGTATTCACTATAGTACAAGATATAGCCGAATCAAAGAAATATGATTTTATATTTGATAAATCATCTGATCTAACAATGCTTTTTGCAGCAAGGCAATTTGATATCAGTGATCAAGTATTACGTGTACTTAATAGGACTGAGAAAAGAGAGCAGCTCACAAAAAAGCAACAGGCAGATTTGGATGAGAAGGAAAGAAAAGAAGATGCTATAGATAGTAATCCTCAATTAGCTGACCGACAAAAAGCATTAGAAGAAAAACAAGCAGCAAGGGATAAAATCATCGCTGACAGAAAACTAGAGCAGGAGAATAAGAAAAAAGAATTTGAAGAAAGAAGACAAAAAATACTAGATGATCGTGCGGCTAAAAAAAATGGCACGGTTTCTGCAAATTCATCAAAAGAAAATACAGCCGAAGCATCAAAAGTAGCTCCTTCTGAAAAAGAAGTAGCGAAAACAACTGCCGAAGACGCACAAAAAAAACAAGCCGATCTAAAAGCTAAGATACTTGAGGACAAGAAAAAAGATTTAGAAGCAAGAAGAAAAGCAGTTGAAGACAGACGACTTCAAATTTTAAAAGAAAGAGATTCCATTAAAAAATCAAAAGAAAAAAATTAAACCTAAAACAATAAATTAATTACTTAATATTTTAAAAACGATGAAACAAATTAAAACTTTATTAATTGCTGCAATATTCATTTTTGGTGCTACGCAAACAACAAATGCACAAACTAAAACGGCACACGTTGATGTAAGCGAAATCATGTCAAAAATGCCAGCAATGTTAGATGCTCAAAAACAATTAGAAAAACTGAGCGGAACTTACGATACTGATTACAAAAAAATGGTAGAAGAATACCAAGCCAAACTTAAAAAGTACGAAGCTGAAGCTGCAACAGTAACTGATGCCGTAAATGGTGACCGTTCTAAAGAAGTTCAAGACATGCAGAAAAGAATTGTTGACTTTAGAGACAATGCTCAAAAAGAATTACAACAAAAAGAATCTGATATCGTGAAACCTTTAATGGAAAAAGTAAGATTGTCAATTCAAAAAGTTGGAAAAGCTAAAGGTTTCCAATATGTATTGGATGGCTCTACGTTATTATTAGCAGATGGAACTGATTTAACAGCTGACGTTAAAAAAGATTTAGGTTTTTAATAACAACCTAACGTAATACAAAAAAACCGCTCACCTTCCACAGGATAGAGCGGTTTTTTTATTTCTAGTTTTTAGGAAAATCAATCTACAGCACCTAACTTTGTTACAATGGATAACAATCAACCCATAGGAATTTTTGACTCAGGAATAGGCGGTACATCAATCTGGAAAGAGATCCACAACTTACTTCCTAATGAAAAAACAATTTACCTTGCTGATAGCAAAAATGCTCCCTATGGTCAAAAATCAAAGGATGAAATTATTGCATTGAGTATTAAAAATACCGAATTCCTCATAAAACAAAACTGTAAATTAATCGTAGTCGCTTGCAATACTGCTACCACAAATGCTATTACCGAGTTAAGAGCAGCGTACACCATACCTTTTATAGGAATTGAACCTGCCATAAAACCAGCCGCAACACATTCGAAAACACAAACGATTGGTATTTTAGCCACTCAAGGTACTCTAACTAGTGCTTTATTTTATGAAACCGCTAGGAAGTTTAATAACATTACAATCGTGGAACAAGTAGGCAACGGACTAGTACAACTAATTGAAAACGGGAAAATAAATTCGGTTGAAATGTCACAGTTATTAGACTCCTATTTACGACCTATGATTGCAGCTGATATTGACTACCTCGTATTAGGATGCAGTCACTACCCTTACCTCATTCCTCAAATAAAAAAGATTTTGCCCAATCACATAAAGATTATTGACTCTGGCGAAGCGGTAGCAAAACAAACCAAAAACATACTGGAAAACAAAATCGGTTTTTCAGATGGATCGGATAAAACTCCTGTTTTTTATACCAATACTAATCCAACTGTACTTAAAGCAATTATTGGCTCTGCCTATACTGTCCTAGAAAAAGATTTTTAAACAGATGGAACGGGTGTAAAAGGAAATGCAAGCGTTTTATAACAAGAGGGTAAGCGTATTAGTCTATTCCTCTTTAAACCAGCTAGAGTACATTACATAATTATTAGAAATACGTTCGATCTCACCTGCAAAATTAGATTGATCAATATCCTTGACTTTTCTGGCAGGAACACCAGCCCAAATAGTACCTGATGAAACAGTAGTGTTTTGCGTGATTACAGCGCCAGCTGCCACGATAGAGTTGCTTTCTATCACACAATTATCCATCACGATGGCTCCCATACCTATAAGCACATTGTCATGAATGGTACAACCATGTACGATTGCATTGTGACCAATTGAAACATTATTCCCTATAATTGTTGGGTGTTTTTTATACGTACAATGAATTACGGCACCGTCTTGAATATTGACTTTATTGCCGATCCGAATCGAATTGACATCGCCACGTATCACAGCGTTAAACCACACACTACAAGAGTCTCCAAAACTAATATCGCCCACAATTGTGGCGTTTTCTGCAACATAACAATCCGTTGGGATAGACGGCAAGATACCGTTCACTGCTTTTAGTAACATGATTTATTTGAGTGTCTTTAGTTGATAGCTGGACAGTTACATTCGTATTTCACAGGTTTACAAAACAAGTTAATTCCGATAGTAATTTGGTGAAAGCCTCCATTGTCAAAATTAACAGGACCCGTAACATGTGAATAGGTATACGCAAACATAAAGTTATCGACATTAACACCAATAATTGGAGTTATATATTGTAATTTTTGACTAAATTCCGCGCCACTATTATTCGAATAGTTTGCACCATCTAAACTACGACGGTAAGACAAACCGGCCCAGATAGACCCAAAATCTATATTTTTGTAGGCCTTTAAGTTAACATCAATAGCCTTCTCCTTGGTTTTATCGGTATATTGAAACAATAAGGAAGGCTCCCATAATATCCTTTGCTTATCTCCAAAAACATAACCTGCACTTAGCAAATACTTTCGCAAATTGTCACTTTCATATTCGGTATAAATATTTCGTCTGGTCTCGATTGCATTTTTAACGGTACCGTGAACGTAAAAATCAAGATAATTATAAGATGCACCAATATCCATATTAAAATAGGAGTCTTTTTGAACTATTGTACCATCAATAATGGGATCGAAATTACCTGAATTTCTAAAAGCAGTCTCATCTAATTGACTTTGGATTAAACCTCCACTGATACCAAATGACAATTGATTTAAATCGATCTCATCACGAGAGAACATCAAATGATAGGCGTATGTGAATTTTACTCCTTTTTGAGAATGGTATCCGTTTTTATCATTAAAAATAATAATTCCCGCACCTGCTTTCTCTCCTACTCGTCCATTGAAACTAGCTGTTTGAAGTTCAGGAGCATCTTCTTGACCAAACCACTGCTTCCTACCAGTCACTCTCAATTTAGCACAATTTGCTGCGCCCGCCATCGAAGGGTGAATCAAGTAGTAATTATCAGAAAGGTAATCTGAGTACACTGCGATGCCCTCTTGAGCGGTACATGAAAGGCTAAAAATAAAAAGTGCAATTAAGATTTTAAAGTTGTTATACATGGAATGCCTTAGTCTAAGATGAATAGTAACCAATTAAAAATCAATTCAAAAACGGAACAAACTTTAAAATAAAGTTAATTTCTAAATTAATAAACCAAATATAGGTATTCATAGAAAATAACTTTACTAAATTTGTAAAAATTTACAAAAATCATGACAAAATTAATTATAAAAGAAACTCAGAATCCTACCATATTAAAATTTGAATTTGAAGATTTTATAACTCAAAACGAAAATTTTGAATTTAAAAACATCGATGAGGCAAAAGAGTCACCACTTGCACAACAACTATTTTATTTACCTTTTGTTAAAACGGTATATATCTCAGGAAATTTCATCGCTATCGAAAAATTTAGTATAGTAGAATGGGATGATGTTAAAGATGCAGTCGCAGAACAAATTTCAACATTCGTAGACAACGGAGGTGTGATCATTACGGTTACGGAAAACAAAGTAAAAAAACAGCCAATCACTGTTTATGGTGAATCTACACCTAACCCATCCGCTTTGAAGTTTGTAGTGAGTAGAATGCTTACTAAAAACGCTATCGAGTTTAAAAATATCGACCAAACAGAAGCTTCTCCACTGGCAAAAGAGTTATTTAAATTCCCTTATGTAAAAGAAATATTTATAGATGAAAATTACATTTCAGTTACTAAATACGAAATTATTAGTTGGGATGAAATCACTTTAGAATTACGAACTTTCATTAAACAATACATTGAAAATGGAGGTAAGGTTTTAGACGAAACGGTTCTTGTGGCTGCTAAAAAAACAGAGGATAATAAAGAACAAGAATTTGATAAATTAGATGTTACCTCACAACAAATCATCAACATACTTGAAGAATACGTTAAACCAGCGGTTGCTGCTGATGGCGGAAACATTGCCTTTGATTCTTATAATGAAGAAACTAAAGTGGTAAAAGTAATTTTACAAGGAGCATGTAGCGGCTGTCCTTCTTCTACTTTCACTTTGAAATCAGGAATTGAAAACATGTTAAAGAGCATGCTAAACGATGAAAAAATTCAGGTTGAAGCATTAAATGCTTAATTGCATTTTTAAATAATACCAAAAGGCATTTCAGTTTATCGAAATGCCTTTTTTTTTGCTCTTTACTAGAATTATAGTAGACTTGTACGACTCCTTATTAACGTCAAAATTATTTTAATTA
>NZ_JAQWTM010000186.1 GCF_029242675.1 Flavobacterium sp. | reverse complement strand
CCTCTTGCTGTTGTTTTTGAACCTCCTCATCATGCTTACGGTTATCCTCAACCTCTTTCTCTCTTTCTACACGTAAAGCTTCTTTCTCTTTTCTTTTCTCCTCTCCCACTTCCTTAGAAGCTTCTTTTTTCCCTCTGTCACCTGCAAATTGACCGCACAAAACATCGTATACATCATTAGAAATTTTTGTGTTTGGATTTGACTCAATAGCAATCCCTTTATCTTTTAGATAATCCACAGCTCTTTCTAAAGAAATATTCAATTCCCTTAAAACTTTGTTTATTCTAATAATTCTCTCTTCAGACATAAAACCTTTTTATTATTACCTTTTTTGTTATTCCTCGGTTTACTTCTACATCGCTATCATTCGAATAAGAGTTAATTGCAAACCGGCATGTTTATCGTTGAAGATCTATTGACTAACTATCAAATTCCTCTTTCAATATTCTCATTACATCTAAAATCGTTTCCTCTTCTAGGTCTGTTCTTCTTACTAAATCCTCTACTTCTTGTTTCAAAATACTTTTTGCTGTATCTAAACCAATTTTAGCAAATTCTTCAATAACCCATTCTTCAATCTCATCTGAAAACTCTGTTAATTCAACATCATCTTCATCTGCAGTAGCGCCAGCTACATCACCTTCGCGAATAACATCTAATTCATAGCCCGTTAACAAACCAGCTAATCTAATATTGTGTCCTCCACGACCAATTGCCTTAGAAACTTCTTCTAATTTCAAGTACACATCAGCTCTCTTAGTCTCTTCGTTGATTTTGATTGAAGAGATTTTAGCAGGGCTTAATGCTCTTGTAATAAACAATTGTATATTACTTGTAAAATTAATTACATCGATATTTTCATTACCTAATTCACGAACAATACCGTGAATACGAGATCCTTTCATCCCAACGCAAGCTCCAACAGGATCGATCCTATCATCGTAAGTATCCACAGCAACTTTCGCTTTTTCACCAGGAATCCTTACCACGTTTTTAACCATAATCAAACCGTCGAAAACTTCTGGAATTTCTTGTTCAAACAATTTCTCTAAAAACTTCTCTGAAGTTCTAGACATGATAATTTGAGGCTTATTCCCTTTTAATTCAACACTTTCAATAATTCCACGTACGTTATCTCCTTTACGGAAAAAGTCAGATGGAATTTGTTTTTCTTTAGGCAATACAATCTCGTTTCCTTCATCATCTACCAAAATTACAACTCTTGGTCGAACATGATGCACTTCAGCTGTATATATTTCACCAATTAAATCTTTAAATTGCTTGTAAAGATTAGTATTATCGTGCTCGTGTATTTTTGAAATCAAGTTTTGACGTAAAGCTAAAATAGCTCTTCTCCCTAAATCGATTAATTTTACTTCTTCAGATACTTCTTCACCGATTTCAAAATCAGCTTCAATTTTTCTTGCTTCAGTAAGCGTTATTTCTTCGTTTTCAAAATCCAAATCCTCGTCGGCAACAATTACTCGTCTTCTCCAAATCTCCATATCCCCTTTGTCGGGGTTTATGATGATGTCAAAATTATCATCTGAACCGTATTTTTTTTTCAATGCATTTCTAAATACATCTTCTAAAATTGCCATAAGCGTTACACGATCAATAAGTTTATCATCTTTAAACTCTGAGAATGAATCGATTAATGCTAAATTTTCCATGCGAATTCTTTAATTAAAATGTTACTGTAACAATTGCTTCTTTGATATCTCCATAAGGTAATTGAAGTGTTTTTTGAACAGTTTCTTTCCCCTTGCCAATTTTTTTAGGCTCTCGCGCTTCCCACGACAAAATTACAAAATCATCGTTAGCTTCTACTAACTCTGCCTCTAAATTTTCATTAACTGTTTTCACAATCAGTGTTCTGCCCACGTTTTTTTTGTATTGACGAACCAATTTAAGTGGTGAACCCACTCCAACTGATGCTACCTCAAGAGAGAAATCTTGTTCTTCTCTATCTAAATTAGCTTCGATTGCTCTACTTACATCGATGCAATCTTGCAAGGCAACTCCTTTGTCATCATCTAAGGACACAATTACTTTAAAAGCATCTGTAATCGTAAGATCAATTAAAAAGAGAGTAGGCTTATCTACAAGCGCCTCTACTAACAACTTATTTACTTTTTCTTTGAATGTCATATTTTTATAAAAAGAGGGGACATTTAGTCCCCTCATTATATAGATTTTAATAAATAACGCTGCAAATATAGTGTTTTTTTTCATAAACAAAAAATGATTGACTGCTCCTGAAAAATTTCTTATCTTTATTAACCGTTTTTACACTAATTTTTAACTAAAAGCTCTATTATGAAAACCATCCTAGTTCCAATCGACTTTTCTACATATTCACAGAATGCGTTAAAAGTAGCTGCAAAGATAGCACAGAGAAATGGTAGCGAAATTCATTTATTACACATGCTTGAACTTCCAAGCCAAATGAATGATGCCGTTTCCAGTGGTGTACCCATTCCAGAAATCATACTGTTTATCAAAAAAGCACAAGAGAAAATTGAGCAAATATTGTCGCAAGATTTCCTAAAAGAGATAAGTACCGTTCAGCACATAAAATTCGAAAACGCTTTTAGCGGCATTCTTTCTTACATAAAAGAGAACAAAACTGATCTTATTGTCATGGGATCCCATGGGATTTCAGGTATAGATGAAGTGCTATTAGGTTCCAATACTGAAAAAGTGGTTCGTTTATCCGATGTACCTGTTTTAGTTCTGAAAAAAGAAACTACGGAATTCAAAGGAGAACACTTTGTCTTCGCTTCTGATTTCTCGGAGGAGGTTAAAAAGCCATTTCAAAAAATGCTTAATTTTACTCAAATTTTTAATGCTAAATTATCATTAGTGATGATTTGCACCCCTAACAGTTTTAAAACCACAGCGCTATCTGAGCAAATTATAAATGACTTTGTATCTGATTTTACTATCGATAACTATACGATTACCATTTACAATGATACCAATATCGAAAAGGGAATAATTAATTTCTCTAGAAAAGTGGGAGCGGATTTAATAGGACTTAGTACTCACGGACGAACTGGATTAGCTCATTTTTTCACAGGAAGCATTAGTGAGGTCTTGGTTAACCATAGCATTAGACCCATCATTACATTCAAAATTTAGAATCAGAACAATACCTTGATTTTATGGCATAAAAAAAGCCTCTCAAAAAATGAGAGGCTTTCTGTTGGTCTACAAGGACTCGAACCTTGAAAGACTGCACCAAAAACAGTTGTGTTACCATTACACCATAGACCATCAGTGCTGTTAAGCGAGTGCAAATTTATAATAAATATTAGTTTGCGCAAATTTTTTCTGCATTTTATTTCAAAAAAAATGAAAAAAAAAGAGAACAATCTACATTTAACAATCAAAAATACTTAAAACCAATACATTAAGAAAAACGATTTGTTTTGCAGAAAATTTTGTTAATGCACCTAACCTTATAAAAAAAAACATTTTCTTTGTGTCATTAAATAAAACTAAATTTTTCTACATGAATAAAGCAACATTCAGTTTCAATAAATGGAATACGATTTTAGGTTGGGTTACCTTTACTATAGCATTACTCACTTATACACTGACCGTAGAACCTACAATGAGCTTTTGGGATTGTGGTGAATATATTGCTACTGCTGCAAAACTAGAAGTAGGTCATCCACCAGGGGCTCCTTTATTTCAAATGATTGGTGCCTTTTTCGCTATGTTTGCTTCAGATAGCCAGCATATCGCTCTAATGGTCAACATGACTTCCGTATTCTCAAGCGCCTTTACAATTTTGTTTTTATTTTGGTCTTCTTCAATAATTTTAAAAAAATTAGTAAAGAACGATTCCGAAAGCAACGTATATAATGATATTGCCATCTTAGGTAGTTCATTTGTAGGAGCTCTTGCCTACACCTTCTCCGACAGTTTTTGGTTCAACGCTGTCGAAGCCGAAGTTTACGCTATGGCATCCTTATTAATTTCCCTACTGTTTTGGCTTGGATTAAAATGGGAACAAGAAATGAACACACCAAGAGGTGATAGATGGTTATTGATTATTTCTTTAGTTATCGGACTTTCTTTTGGAGTGCACTTCATGGCTTTATTAACCATTCCTGCTATTGGGTTTTTATACTATTTTAAAAACTATAAAGTTGTGTCGGTAAAAAACTTCATCATTGCCAATGTTGTTGTTGTATCAGTATTGCTTTTTATATTTAAGTTACTACTTCCTCTTACGATGGCTTTCTTTGCCAAAACTGAAATATTTACCGTAAATAGTTTAGGAATGCCTTTCAATTCCGGAACCATTCTAGTTGGAATTCTATTTTGCGTTGGTTTTTATTTTGGATTGAAATACACTAGAGAAAAAGGACATGTATTTTATAACACCATCATTCTTTGCATCCTATTTATTCTAATTGGATTCTCTACGTGGATGATGCTACCTGTACGTGCTAATGCCAATACCGTAATTAATGAAAACAAACCTTCTGATGCTACCGAAGTTTTAGCGTATTACAACAGAGAGCAATATGGTGTAAATCCTTTGTTCTATGGCTCACAATACACAGAGACCTTTGCAGGACTTGACGAGAAAACACCTTATTTAGACAAAGCTCCAAATTATGAAAGAGATTACACAACAGGAAAATATGTAATCACAAATAATTACAAGAACGCAGAACAAAATAGTGATGACGCTCAAAAAACCATTCTACCTAGAATGTGGAGTACGGATCACATTGAAAATTATATCAATTTTACCAACCCTCCTAAGTTTAAAATTAACCCTGATTATCCTTACGAGGATGACTTGGCAAAATATGGCATCGACGTTAGTAAGATCAGCGAAGAAGACTACAACAAAGCAATTGCTCAGCTTAAAAATGAAGTCGAGAAAACAGTTGTTGAGTTCAGACAAGCATACGCCCAAAAGCAGATTGACGATAGTGGTTATGTAAAATTCCTTAAAAGCTATGGCGATTATTTAATTATCGAAAAACCAACAACCGTAGACAATTTAAGCTTTATGGTTGAATATCAATTTGGTTACATGTACTGGAGGTATTTAATGTGGAACTTTGTAGGTCGTCAAAACGACAACCAAGGACGCTACGGTACTCAGGATGGTAACTGGTTGAGTGGAGTTAAATTTATTGACGAGATTCATTTAGGTTCACAAGACAATTTACCGGCAGATGTTTTAAATAATAAAGGCCGAAATGTATATTACTTCCTACCATTTCTATTGGGATTAATAGGATTAATGTTCCATGCTTCGAAAAACAAAAAAAGCTTTTATGTCCTGTTGGCCTTATTTCTATTTACCGGATTTGCGTTAAAAATTTACTTGAACGAAAGACCATTTGAACCTCGTGAACGCGATTATGCACTGGTAGGCTCTTTTTATGTTTTTGCAATTTGGATTGGCTTCGGGGTATATTCCCTCTATGAGAGCATACAAAAATATTTAGCGCCAAAAATAGCAGCTCCATTAATCATCACTGCAAGTTTACTAGCGGCTCCAGTTTTAATGGCATCGCAAAACTGGGATGATCATGATCGTTCTGGAAAATACACAGCACTAGCAATGGCGAAAGCTTACTTGTATTCTTGTGATCCAAATGCTATACTGTTTACCATTGGAGACAATGATACTTTCCCGCTTTGGTATGCGCAGGAGATAGAAAACATTAGAACAGATATCAAAATTGTAAATACTAGCTTATTTATGACCGATTGGTATATTGATCAAATGAAAACGAAAACCTATGAATCAGCTCCTTTACCAATTTCATTTACACATGATCAGTACGTAGGAGACAAGTTAGACTATGTTGTACATATTCCGAAGATTGATAGTCGATGGGACATTAAAGATTTAATGAGTTTTATCAAAAACCCAAAATCAACCGTTGAAATGCAAAACGGACAAACTATTCATTTCTTCCCTACAAACAAGGTTAGAATTCCAGTAGACAAAAATACCATAATTAAAAACAGAGTGGTTGCTCCCAAATACTATGATTCTATCGTACCTTATATCGATATTGACATCAAAGGAAAAGCATTGTATAAAAACAGACTGATGATGCTTGATATTGTGGCTAACAACAACTGGAAAAGGCCTATTTATTTTAGTGGTGGTGCTTTTGATCCTGAAGATTATTTATGGATGAAAGATTATCTACAACTAGATGGTTTGGTCTATAAGTTAGTACCGGTTGGAAATCCTGCTTCTGAGGATGGAAATCCACTAGACATGGGACAAATAGATGCTGACAAAATGTATGCAAACATCATGAAATGGGATTGGGGTAATAGCGACGGTGACATTTACCATGATCCTGAAACACGCAGAGAGAGCATCACCTATCGAACAAACCTTGCTCGATTGATGAACCAATTAATTAAAGAAGGTAAAAAAGATAAAGCTAAAACTATCATAGAACTCGCTTTAACAAAAATGCCTTTAGACAAATTTGAGTATTACTCTTTAGTTGATCCTTTTGCAGATGGATACTATAAAATTGGCGAGAAGAAAAACGCCCAAGATCTATTGAATAAACTGGTGTCTAAATACAAAGACAACTTGAACTATTACAGTAAAATACCAGCTGACGAACAATCTATATTAGGCGTTGAAATCATCACTGATATCGAGCGCTACAGAGGCTTACTAGAAGTAATGAAAGACAATAACGATCTTCCGTTTTACGAAAAAAACAGAAGCGTTTTTAACACTTACGTTCAAATGTTTGATCGTTTTGGTCGTGATAAGGAATAAATTGAATTTCTAATTGAACATCTACTTAATGCAGCAGTTTTAAAACTGCTGCATTTTTTTTACTTTTATATTAAAAAAACAGCAGCATGAAAGCGTATTGGGTTAAAACGAATTGGCTTATAAAAAAACTATTTTCGGGCTATGTTTGGGCTATTCCTAATTCCGAGAGGAGAATTTACCTGACTTTTGATGATGGACCTACACCTGAAATAACAGAATGGGTACTTGATCAACTCAAAAAGTATAATGCCTGCGCTACATTTTTTTGCATTGGTAAAAACATCCAAGAACAACCTGCTATCTTTAATCGAATACTTGCTGAAGGACATCAGGTAGGGAACCACACTTACAATCATTTGAGTGGATGGAAGACCAATACAAATAAGTATGTTGAAAATTTTGTTGCGTGTCAAGATAGCATGTCTACATGTACAACAGTAAAAAATCACCCTACTTTATTTAGACCGCCTTACGGCAAAATTAAACACAGTCAAGCCAAGCTCCTTAGAGCAGAAGGGTATAAAATAATAATGTGGGATGTTTTAAGCGCCGATTTTGATCTTACTATAACTCCTGAAGACTGCTTAACTAATGTTATAAGCAATGTAGAACCGGGAAGCATCATTGTATTTCACGATAGTGCTAAAGCGGCTACTAACCTAAAATACGCCTTGCCTAAAACGTTAGAATTTCTTCAGAAAAACAACTATCAATACGGTAAAATACTGTAAAATACAGGTTATAATTGTTCCTGAACGATCGTTATAATCGAATTAGCATCTAACTCACCCGATTGCCTCCAAATCATTTGTCCTTCTTTATAAATCATCAAAGTAGGCAATCCTTTAATTCGCAAAGCATCTGCTAGTTCTTTATTTTTGTCTACATCAATCCTAATGACTTTAGCTTTGTCACCAAGAGCTGCCGCTACATCTCTGATAACAGGATGCATAGCAACAGATGATTCATTCCAGTCTGTGTAAAAGTCTATTAACACAGGCACTTGTGCGCTTATAAGTTCTCCAAATTTTGACATAAACCAAAAATTTAATATTTAAATCTACTTTTGAGTAGGTATTAATCTACAAATGTAGCATTTTTCACGAATTATGCTACATTATCCCCTTTTTTTAGCTCAATCACTGTTATTTCAGGCATTATTCCTACTCTTCCAGGGTAAGCATGAAAGCCAAATCCTCTATTTACATACACATATCTTCCTAGATGTTCATAAAGTCCAGCCCACTGCGCATATACATACTGCGCTAAACTCCACTTGAAATAGCCCGGAATTTCAATTCCAAATTGCATACCGTGTGTATGACCAGACAATGTAAGATGAAACTTTTTTGTATGGTTTTTAATTTCATATTCCCAATGACTTGGGTCGTGACTCATCAAAATTTTAAATTCTTCCTTATCAAGCCCTTCGGTGGCTTTATTAATATCTCCTGCCTTTTTAAAATTATGTCCCCAATTTTCGACCCCTACTAAAGCGATGCGATCATTGCCTTTAGTAATAAAGCGATGTTCGTTTAGCAGAAGTTGAAAATCAATTTGACTATATAGTTTTTTAATTGCTTGAAAATTCTCCTCTTTTTCTAGCTCAGTAGGCCAAGTAACGTATTCACCATAATCATGATTCCCCAAAACCGAATATTTGCCATACGGATGTTCCTTGATTTTATTAAAAGTTTCAATCCATGGTAGCATTTCCTTAGCATGCGTATTTACAATATCTCCCGTAAACAATATCATATCGGAGTTTTGCTCATTTACTAAATCGATGGCATAACTTATTTTCTCTGGATTATCAAAACTCCCACTATGCACGTCAGATATTTGAGTAATTGTAAAACCATCAAAGGCCTCTGGTAAATCTGGAAAAAAAATGCGCTGCTTGATTACCTTATAATTGTATTTGCCAACTGTTACACCATATATCAATGAAAGTAATGGTATAGCGGCTAATCCAAGTCCTATTTGACTAACAAATTTCCTTCTGGAATTTAAAAAACCTTCCTCTTCAGTATCTCTAAAATAGTTTACTGCACCCGAACTTATTCTAAATACATCTTCTCCTAACATGGTTAACATCAAAACAATTTTAGGAACGTACACCAATAGCAACAATCCCATCGTAAGCATTGTTTGATGTGTTTGTCCAACCGAGCTATCGAATTTTGTAAAAGAGTAAAGTATAAATAAAAATACGACAGCACTAAGCAGCTGATAGGTAAGCAATCCCCATTTGAATTTCAAAACTGTTTTTATCGCCTGAAAGGCATAAAATTCAATAAGCAAAAGAAAAAGTGCTAGAAATAATATTCTAAAAATCATTATTAATATATTTTGCGACAAAATAACAAATTAACAAAACATCATAGACTGTCTTTCTAATAATTTAACAAAACTATACAATACGTTAACTGTAAGTAAAAAAAGAGATTGCCTCTTGGGGGGAAGACAATCTCTTTTTTCAACAAAACCAAACCAATAGTTTTCTTTTAAAAAACACTTATAGCAAGCATTCTATTTTAATTCACAATCATGTTAAGGGACACTGTCAACACATTTCCCAAACCACTAAATCGCTGCACCCAAACTTCTACGTAATCATTAGGAGCTAATTCTACAATCGTTTGAAAAGGAACCGCAAGCACATCAGAGGTACTATTAGAGCTCACATAAACCTTAGATTGGTTGACTACCGCTCCGTTTTTGTACAGATAAAAAATATAGATAGTAGAATTTGCTGTTGCTTGAAAGGAAGAAGCTCCACTAATTTTTACATACCTCTTCTTATTTCCTAAATATTGCAATCTATTGTCTTGGCCGCCTCGCGAAAATCTAAAAAGATTATTTGAAACTGTAGCACCGGCTAATTTCACCGCGGTACCCGTGGTTAGAACCGTTGCAGCACCAGTCCCCACTCCAAAATCACTATTTGCATCTCCTACAGCTGAAGCATCATCCTCTCTAGGAATTCCTGGTGCACTTACCGTCCAGCGGTTGTTAAAATTGTATCCAGTATAACTTCCAACTGTATATCCATTTACATATTTGCCTGTTGTTAAAGCCCCATTAAAAACAACGTCTCGCATTACTGCATCGTTATTAATAGTTGGATTAGCTGATACATCAAATCCAATTTTATCACCGACAACCTCACTAAATCCTCCAATTTTTTGAATTAAATCAAAAGTTCCTTCGATTTTTTCATAAGTCCCAGAATTACTTCCAAGCCAACCCATGTTATTTAGTAATAGCTTACCAACACTTTTAAAAACAATACCCTTGGTGTTTGCAGCATATTGAATGATGCTCATAAAAACTAAGGAAAAATTCTCTAAATTACCAACTTCTGCGGAACCTGCAACAGTAGCATCTCTAAATATAAAATTTTGACCTGCTCCTGCAACGATATTAAAGACTTTACCTGCTGAAGCTATCAATGTTACCACTCTAATTGACCCGCCAGTTGTTCCAATAAATAAGTCACCTGTGGCTTTAACTAATTTATCATCAGAGGTATCTAAACCAACAATATAAGCATTATTTATTTCTATTGGTAAATCAACATTGATAGTACCATTAATCTCGTATAATGTTTGAGAATCTAAAAGATATCTAGTGTTTCCTCCTGCTGTTTTTTCAGCAGCTAAAACCGTTGCCAAAACATCTGTCGATTTAATTCTTTTGAATTTTATACGATCTCCTGAACCGCCAGCTATAGTATTCCATCCTGCTGAATTTGAATTGTAATACGATAATACTTTTAAGGTCGTGTCATAAACCATTAATCCATCTGCTGGAGATACAATAGCCAATCTTTGAGTTGTAGTCATTCTTGGAGCTAACAGTCCTTGCGTAGTGGAAGAAACATCCAAAACAGAACTTGCATCAGGTGTTACTGTTCCAATTCCTACTTGAGCAGACAAAGTCAGTGAAAGTAACATCATGAAAATGAGAGTCAAAACTGGAAACGCATTGTTTAAAAGAGTAGTTTTTTTCATGATCTTGTAATTTAGTATGATTACTATTGTTTGTGTTTATCAAATTTCCTTTTGACTAGACAAACATATCAATTAATTCGACTAAGTGCAAATATTATCGATTAAAAGCGTATATTTTTAACATTTATGCTTCGTTTATTTATTTTAATACAGATACTACTTACAATTTAAAAGGATTCGCTTTTAAATATAAAACGGCTTTTTTAAAAAATTTATAAAACACTCAATTTCAATCCAATCCGGTAAACAAAACAGAAATGCCAAAACTTTACTTTTAAATCTTTTAAGTTTTGTACTTTTGAAAACAATAGAAATACAGTCTTATGTCAAAACAAAAACGTCTTTTCCTACTAGATGCCTATGCTTTAATTTTTAGAGGATACTATGCTTTTATAAAAAATCCACGTATAAACTCTAAAGGCATGGACACTTCAGCCATTATGGGTTTCATGAACTCCTTGATGGACGTAATTAAAAGAGAGAAACCTGATCATTTGGCCGTTGCCTTCGACAAAGGCGGTAGTGACTTACGAAACGATATTTTTCCGGCTTACAAAGCAAATCGCGATGCAACGCCAGAAGCCATCAAAATTGCAGTACCTTATATACAGGAATTATTGCGCGCCATGCACATTCCTATTATAGAGGTAAAAGGCTATGAAGCCGATGATTTAATAGGAACCATTGCTAAGCAAGCCGAAAAAGAGAACTATAAAGTGTATATGGTAACTCCGGATAAGGATTTTGCGCAACTTGTTTCAGAGAACATTTTTATGTACAAGCCTGCCCGTATGGGAAATGGTATCGAAATTTGGGGAATTCCTGAAGTTCTTGAAAAATTCGAAATCGAAAGGCCTGAGCAAGTAATTGATTACCTAGGTATGATGGGTGATGCCGCCGATAATATTCCTGGCTTACCGGGTGTAGGTGAAAAAACAGCTAAAAAATTCTTAGCTGAATACGGCTCGATGGAAAACCTACTTGCGAATACACACGAACTTAAAGGTGCCATAAAAACTAAAATTGAAGCCAACAAAGAACTCGGACTTTTATCCAAAAGGCTAGCTACCATTTTATTGGACTGCCCAGTAACTTTTGACGAAAAAGATTATGAATTATCAACTCCCGATGTAGAGAAAACCGATGCCTTATTTAATGAATTGGAGTTCCGAAGAATGGCCGAGCAGTTTGACGCTATTTTCAAGAAAGGAACTGCTGACGGAAGTACAACTACAGTTGACGATTCGAAACTATATAAAAAACCACAACCCAAAAACGAAGAGCAGTTTGACCTTTTTGCTAGTGCGACCCAGGATAATGCATCTCCTGCCAGTCACCAACACTATTACAACACTTTAGAAAACACTCCCCACTCCTACCAAATCATTCAAGGGGATCTGGGTATAAAATTGCTGTTGCAAAATTTACTCAAGCAACCATCTGTTTGTTTTGATACTGAAACCACGGGACTGGACGCCTTGCATGCCGAGCTGGTTGGGATTTCCTTTTCATTCGAAAAAGGAAAAGCATTTTACGTTCCCTTTCCAGAAAATCAAGATGAAGCGCAAAAGTTAGCGAACGCATTCCTTCCGTTTTTCGAAAATGAAGCCATTGAAAAAGTAGGTCAAAACATTAAATACGATTTGAAAATACTTTCTAATTACGGAATTACCGTAAAAGGCAAATTATTTGATACCATGATTGCACATTATTTGATCAATCCTGACATGCGCCACAACATGGATATTCTGGCAGAGACCTATTTAAAATATTCGCCGCAATCAATTGAAGCACTCATTGGCAAAAAAGGAAAGAATCAAAAGTCGATGCGTGATGTGCCTTTGGAAGAAGTAAAAGAATATGCTGCCGAAGATGCTGATGTTACGTTTCAACTAAAGGAATTATTTGAGGTTGAATTAGAAAAAACACAGACTAATAAATTATTCGAAGACATTGAGATTCCGCTTGTACCAGTATTAGCTGCTATGGAAACCGAAGGAATCAACCTAGATGTTGCTTTCTTGAAAAGCATGTCGAGCGAGATGCAGAAAGAAATTGACACTTTTGAACAAAAAATATATGAAACTGCCGGTGAGAAATTCAACTTGGCCTCACCAAAGCAATTAGGTGATATCCTTTTTGATAAGCTAAAAATTGGCGGAGCAAAGCAAAAGAAAACCAAAACCGGTCAGTACGCAACAGGCGAGGAAGTGTTAAGCTATTTAGCCAACGATAACGAAATTGTTCGTGACATTTTAGAATGGCGCCAAATGGTGAAACTACAAAGTACTTATATTGATGCACTACCCAATCAAGTGGATCTAAAATCAGGAAGAGTTCACACGGATTACATGCAAACGGTGGCCGCAACAGGTCGTTTGAGTTCGAATAATCCTAACTTACAAAATATTCCGGTTCGTACCGAAAGAGGTCGTTTGATCAGAAAAGCATTTGTAGCACGTGATGAAAACTACACATTGGTTTCTGCCGATTATTCTCAGATAGAATTGCGTGTCATTGCTGCATTAAGTGGCGAAGAAAATATGATAGCTGCTTTCAAGAACAACGAAGACATTCACAAATCGACTGCAGCCAAAGTATTTAATGTAGCTCTAGAGGATGTTACGAAAGAGCAACGTAGCCATGCCAAAACGGTTAACTTTGGAATTATCTATGGTGTATCTGCTTTTGGACTATCAAATCAAACCAATCTTTCTCGTTCCGAAAGTGCTGATTTGATCGAAGCCTATTATCAATCGTATCCACAGTTGAAAGCATACATTAGCAGTCAAGTCGAGTTTGCGAGAGATAATGGTTATGTACAAACGGTTTTAGGACGACGCCGTTATTTAAAAGACATCAATTCTCAAAACGCTATTGTTCGCGGTGGTGCGGAGCGTAATGCCGTAAATGCACCTATACAAGGAAGCGCAGCGGATATTATCAAAATAGCAATGATCAATATTCACAATAAATTAATAAACGAAAACTGGAAATCAAAAATGCTGCTTCAGGTTCATGATGAACTCGTTTTTGATGTTCATAATAGTGAATTAGAAAAAATCCAACCAATGATCAAGCACGAAATGGAAAATGCTTTTCAGCTTGATGTTCCTTTAGTGGTTGATCTAGGAATGGGGAAAAACTGGTTAGAAGCGCATTAGACGTTCAAAATTAAGCAATTAAATCAGGATTGTCAAAATTTGAAATTTTGACAATCCTGATTTAACAATTCAACATCTATAAAGTTTTTCCAGATTATAGTTTATGATTGTTAGCAAAAATGATCCTTTTGTAATTTCAGTATATTCAAACATATTTTACCGATGCTATCCCCTTTTCATTTCCCATCATTTCTAAAATATACCTAGAATCGATATTCCATTTTTAAAAGAACGTATCTTGGTTGCAATTTATATTCTGATTTTGAAATGCTTATATCACTTATACTATAGTTTCTAAAGGTTTTCGTATTTAAGATATTATTCCCAGAGAGAGAGAATGTCAGTTTATTCTCTTTAACGACATAACGGGCATACAAATCCATAAAATAATATTTATTATTTCCCTTATCTAAATTTCCAAAATAGTAGCGCTCGGTTTGAATTTGAACAGTAAACTTTTTAGTAAAAGTAAAACTTAAATCCGTAAACGTAATATTATCTGTAAACGAATTGGTTCTTAAGGTCTTAATCTCGTTATAATTCCATTTAGAGCCAATTTGGTAATTAAAAAAACCATTAAAGCCCGAACGTACTTCAAAGCCGAAATTTACATTATTATTTTTGACTTCTCGCAAATCAGAATTATTAACTATATTTTTATAATTCGATTTAGAACCACCAAAAGTCAATTTTAGATTAGACGAAATGGGTTTTAAAAATCGGTCTAAATTTGATGATAAACTTAGGTACTCTCTGTCCTTAATGACAATTTTTTCAGACTGAGAATAATTCGGTGTAACTAACGTATTACTACTAAAAAAATCGTGGTTTTTACTGTACAAAATAAAAGTGTTTGCAAAAAACTTAGCTCCCCAACTTCCGTAAGTATAGTTAAGCACTGCAGTTGAAGCTGCTAATTGGTTAAAAGTACCAGCGCCTTTTTCAAACGAACGAAAACCAGTATGAATATAATTACTAGTAACATCCAAAAGTGTTGCA
This sequence comes from Flavobacterium sp., assembly GCF_029242675.1. Classification (GTDB taxonomy): domain Bacteria; phylum Bacteroidota; class Bacteroidia; order Flavobacteriales; family Flavobacteriaceae; genus Flavobacterium. The sequence goes on along the minus strand of NZ_JAQWTM010000186.1, from coordinate 7,198 downwards.
TTTGAAGTGTTTAAGGAATAGGAAGTTTGTATTTTATTCTTTTTGTTAATATCCCATTCAAATCCTAATTTTGGATTGACAAAAAAAGGACTTTGAGTTTGTACGCTGTCAAAGCTTTCAAGTTTATTGAAAACCTGATGAAAATCTAATTGTGTTAGCAATCCGAATTTTTTGAACTTGAAACGGTATTTTGAGTTCAAGTATAGATCATTGGTCATATATATAATTTGGTTTTGATAATTCAAAGGAACATCGACTACGGCAACACCATCTTTGAGTTGGAAAAGGCTTATTAAACCATCTTTTCTAATTTGATTTCCAAATTGAATTTCCAATAAACCTCCATTTTTTTTCCTGTCTAATAAATGACCTTCAAAACCGGCAAACTGCATTTTGTTTTCACTAAATTGCCCCACATTATCGGCGTTTTTGGAAAACAAATCCTGATATAAATATTGGTTTAAACTATAGTTTTGGGATGTAATCTCGTTAATGTACCTTGCCGAAAGAATAAAAACTTTTGTCTCTTGGAATTTATTGGTAAAAACTAATTTTTGATCAATCAATTGATTATTACTTTTTAAATTTTCATTCAGAAAATCGCGGTTAAATAATAAGTCACTTATGCTGTGTTCGTTCGATTTGTTGACTTTACTTGTGAATTCCAAAGTTTTATTTTTAGAAATATCATAGGTCAAATCTATTTTTCCAAAACCAGTGATCTTGGTTTTATGAACCTGAAAATCCTCTACATTTTCAAAAAGAATATTTCCAACAGAGAAAGATTGTGAACTAGTTCTAAAAAAATCATTCGCATCAGAATTGAAAAAACCCAACGTTTTCATTTTTACTTTTGAAGAAAGTGTAAAAATACTATTCAACGAGAGCATTTCAGCATTGTTAAAATTGACTCTTTTTTGTTGAAGATTTGGAGTCTGGGAATTTAACCCTTGTATGGAACTAGCACTTTGACCATCCCCAAGTCCAAGTTGATCACCGGCACTATAACTATAAATTAAATCGTTGATATCGCCAGTGGCATCTTCCCCTATATTGTTGAGATTTGTCAGGAAATAATATTTAATTTTCTTTCCAAAATTCATTAAGTTGCTTCGTACTTCATATCTATTTTCGGTTACTGCACCATATCCCAATTGCACATTTCCGAACCACTGACGTTTGGAATCATCTTTCAGTCTTAAATTAAGTGCTACCTTATCGCTATTTTCAATACCTTTAAGATGTTTATTATTAGAATAATGTTGATACAACTCTATTTTATCAATGGGGTTTGCTGGCATGTTTTTAGTGAGAAGCTTGTATCCTTTTTCAAAAAAATCATCACCATCAATCATTATTTTTTCAATTTCTTGGTTACCAACTTTAATAACACCCTCATTTGATACAGTAATGCCTGGGATTTTCTTGAGCAAATCCTCTACTACTTGCTCGTTACCCTGAGCAAAAGATTTGGCATCAAAAACTATAGTGTCTTTCTTAACTATTAAAGGTCTATCTGCCTGTATGATAACTTCGTTGAGCTCCTCAGGCTTATAGATTAAAACTGCATTTTCTACTATATTTACTTGCTCTTTACTCAGTTCAACTTGAATTGTTTTCGTTTCATAGTTCAATGCAGAAAAAATTAAATTGTACTTTCCAAGCTTGTCTATTATAAACTCATAGTTTCCTTTTTCGTCACTAAAACAATAAGCAATTACAGAATCATCAATAGTTGATTGAAGTGTCACATTAACGGATGTTAAGGTTTGCTTGAAATTATTATTTACAGTTCCAACTATTTTAGTTTGACAAAAACCGAACTGAGACGCGATTAACATTATAAAGAATACGAATATTTTCAAGAGAGTTTACTTTTTAAAAATTTCTAATTCTTTAACCTTATTCAACTCTTGGCTTTCTGCTCTAAATGGTTTAGAGTTCTTCGGTAATTTCGAGTTTAAATATGTAATCATATCTTTATGACGTTTTGACCATTTTACTTGATAATCGAAAAATGAAATCTTTTTTTCTTTTAATAATTTGTCTATTTTAGGAGTAATATCTTTTTCCGTTTTTAATAATGCTATTTTTGTAGCTTGTACTTTGTACACACCATCTTTATCATAAGCCTCTAAAATTAAACCTTTCAGATTATTTAATTTCCAAGGCCCACACTGCACAGGTATTTTATCTGTAAACCAAGCAGTATAATCACGACCTCTAAAGCTGCAAATAGCTTTTTGGCATTTATAAGAGCCTATTTTTTTAAATTCCTCCTTTATTGTCCAACTAATCTTTTCGAATATGTCGTTTACAGCATAAATATCTGTAGCGATATGTTTTTTAAAAATTATTTTTTTCGCCTTAAAATCCGTAAATGTATAGACAGGAACGTCTTCATTAAAATATATTGAACTTTTTTTGTTCCCCTCGGAGTCCATCCCGAAATCCTTACCTTTATTAAGAACTATTACTTCTTCATAAAATGAAAAATAAGAATTGAAATAAAGTTTATAATCCGTAGTCTCATTACCTGAACCATAATTAACAGTCTCCTGATATGATACCTCACCGATGTAGGAATACTGTGAATAACTACTAACCGTCATTAAAATAGAAATAAGTAATGTTTGAATTTTTGTCATTGATTTTGAATTAGTGGTAGTTAATGATATAGGGGTATTTACCCCCATATCATTGCTAAATAAATGTTATTCTATTGGCTTCAAAACTCCGGAGTCTGTAACATTACAGTTTCCATGTGTCCATTCACTCCAATACCAAACACCATCTACTCTAATTCCGTCTCTCCATTTACAAGGCACGGTCTGTACTTCGTCTGCCGTTTTAACGGGGCTAGAAAATGTAGTGAATGAAGATAAACTTATAAATCCTACGGCAATTAAGCCAAATAATAAATTTTTCATTATTTAAGTTTTTTTGATTAAAATAATAAGTTCCACTTGCAGACTTTCTGCCATTGTTAGGACGAAAACTTAAGGAACATATTTTTAGTTTATCTGTTTCGCCCCATCAACTTACTAATTGTTAAAATATCCTTGCAAGGTTAGCTTTTTATATTCGCGACAATTTTAAAACTAATATTCTTCAATTATGAAATTGATTAACAAACTAACTTTTATCGTTCTTTTGCATTTCAAATTTAACATGAAAAAAAAAAGATTTACCTTACAATTAAACTATTTTAACAAAAATTTAACAAGTTAAAGACTAAGCAGGTTCTAGGTACTGATTAGAGATAAAATTTCTTTCGATATCTACCAAATCGAATTAGAAAAAATCCAACCGATGATCAAGCACGAAATGAAAAATGCTTTTCAGCTTGATGTTCCTTTAGTGGTTGATCTAGGAATGGGGAAAAACTGGTTGGAAGCGCATTAATAAAATATCTCGTTTTAAATATAAAATCCATATGATTGCTACAATTAGATGGATGTTTTCATTTGCAATAACACCTAAAAACTAAAAGACCAATTAACTAAAAAATATCGTGGCACCAAATTGCTTCTAAAAATGGTAGTGGAGAAATCATTGGTTTGAATTTGTTGAAAATTCTTTTCGTTAGCAATGTTTGTCATCTTGAAACTAGCACGCCATTTATTTTTTTTAGCCACATATTCTAAACTACTATCAAGAAACAAGAAATTAGTGCTTCTGTTGGACAAATCTGGCACATAATAATCGGCTGCAAAGACATAATTCCACCTTTTAAAGGGTTTGACAATAATCCTAAACTCGTCTTGCATTGCACTATTCGTAAATGTTTGTGGTAATCCCTGACTTTTGGAATTAGAATACCTCCAACTGTACTCGTTTTCAAAATTAATAGGTAAATCAAATGCAGTTTTCCACAAGAATTGCGTTTGAAAAAACCGGCTGCTATTAGCTCGTAATTCAGAATCATTGACGATGTTGCTGTAGGTAGACGAAGTAAAATTGGACTTTAGTTTAAGAGTCGATTCAAGAAAAGAAATATATTTAGCTACCATAAAATCAGCTCCAAACTGTTTATTTCCCTGCGGAAGAAAGAAATATTCTACCTGAGTAGCATTTTGAGTTATGTTTGAATTAGAAAAAAAACTCCCTTTATTAAAACTATAATTAAGTCCTGCATTAAGTTCAAATTGGTTAAAAAGATCATTAATATTGTAGTTCAAGCCCAAGTTTTGACTTTTTTGTAAGTTTAACGAGGGGCGATTACTAGTACTAGATCGGTTATTGATTAGAATTTGATTTGTAAAAAAGAACTGCTCTCCGGTACTATTTTGTGAATAACTAGCATTGGCACTCAAAGAGGCACTATTCGAAAATCGATACAGCGCATAGAGCCTAGGCTCAACTATAAAATTCTCTTGAACAATTTTTTCGTTCTCAATACGATTATCTACATATTGGGACTGATATGCCAAACTGTAGGAAGGAGATAAGCTAAATTTTCCTCTCCTAAAAGTATACTCTCCTTTTTGGTAAATTGATTTTTTAGTGTAGTCAAAATTATTTTCACTGATAAAAGCAGAAATAGTACCACCATTGTCCTGATTATACAAGTTTGATCTAAATGGATTAGAATCCAGTAGCGCACCAATTTTAAAATTATATTTATTTTTATTTACAGCTCCAAGTAATTTCGCACTCACTTCTAGATAATTTTTCTTAAAAGCGCTTTCTTGAATATCATTCCTAGCAGCACCATCAAATAAGGAAGGACTGATGGATAATTGCTGTGGCAGGTTGTCAGACGAATGAAAAAGATTAATTTGTACCACTTTCTTGTCCGAAATTTTTTTAGTCCATAATAAATTTTGTCTGTACAGTAGGTCTCTAGAATCTAAAAATGAGGAATACTGATCCGTATTATTTTGAAGTATTTGCGTAGGCGTTCCTATACGTTCCTCCTTAATTCTAAAATTATATTCCAGTAAGGAAGTTTTTGACATGGTGTACTTCAGCTCTACATCGGCTCGATACTGCTCTGGTTTTTTGGTAATCAACGTATTATCGCTGGTGCTGAAATTTTGATTATTAATTTGATATTGGCTTTCAAAATAATTGTTAGCGATTATTTTATCTTGTAAATAATACAAATTAGTTTTTACGCTCCATTTGTCTCCTATTTTAAAAATGCTACTGTAATTTCCAAACAGCTGATTGTTTACATTGGTGCGCGTTGTACCTAAAACATTCGAAAATTGACTTTCAGATATTATTTTTTTACCGCTAACATTGCTTTCCTTCAAATCCTCAACATTTAGGTTAAATCCAACATAATCAAATGGTGAACTATTGACTCCAATATTGTTGTAATTTAAAGTCCCAAACGATTTAAACTTTTTGGTAATACCTAAAACCGTCACATTATCTTGATGAACTGCCTTTCCTCCATCAAATAAACCGCCACCGTAACTTAAATCGCCCGAAAAATTGACCTTCCCTTTTTTAAGTTTTAAATTCAACGATACTTTACCCTCTTGCTCTATGCCTTTTAACAAAGGATTTTCGCTGTAATTATCAACGGCTTGCACTTGGTCAACCATGTCAACATTGATGTTCTTTGTTCCCAAGGTGTAATTAGACCCGAATAAATTGTCGTCTTCAAGAGTAACCGTCTCAACAGCTGTACCTTTGTATTTTATTTGGCCTGATTTACTATCGACCTCAATACCAGGAAGCTTTTTTATAATTTCCTCAATTTTACGCTCAGTTCCATTGCTGTAAGCGGCTACGTTGTACTTTACCGTGTCCTCTACAACTTCAAATGGTTTTTTCTTAGCTATAATGACCACTTCTTTAAGTACGATATTTTTATCTTTTTCTAAAACTACATTAAAAACGTATGATTTTGAAGGGATCGGCTTTTCTACTGCAATACTTTGAGTGATGTATCCATTTGCTTTAACCTCTATAACTAAGGTTTGATACTCTTTTTTTAACGAAAGCGAAAATGTGCCATTGCGGCTCATATTGAATTCCTTGATCAAATTTAAATTAGATGCTTCTTTAAATAATAAGGTCGCATTGGCTATTTTTTGGTTGTTGTTATCTGTAATCGTACCGCTAATATTTTGCGAATAGAAATTGGAGAAAACAAATAATATGGCGCAGGAAAAAATAAATTTCATAAACTTTTAGAAATAGTAGGCATTAATTATTTGCTTTTCTTGCGTTTTCTAACTGTCTGTCTGCTGTATAATCGTTATCATCTTCTTCAATATACCGCTCTATTCCTGTTCTACTAGTAATCATGGAGCCAGCTAATCCCTCCTTCGTGTTAAATTTACTGGCTGCGATGGCTTTTTCTTTGTATAAAGCTTTAAACTCAGACCATGAAAGGGATTTATCTAACTGAAATGGATTTTCGGGTATTGGAAAATCAGACGATACGTTTTTAATACGTATGCCAACTGCCTCCCAACTCACATAGTCATCTACTGCTTTTACTGCTAAAATCAACCCCGGTAAATCGCCAAATTTCCATGGACCGCCATTTAGCAGTTGCGACGTAAACCAAGCTTCATAGTACCTTCCTCTAAAAGCTGTAACAGCTAACTGGCAATTATAACCTAAAATAGTCTTGGTGTCCTCTTTAATCTCCCAATCAAAGATATTTAAGGAATCCTTTTGCACAAAAAAGCGCAAAATGATGTGATCCTTAACGAACATTTCGTTGGTGTCATAATTTTTAAAAACAGTAGTAAGGTTTTTGCCTTTCGGCTTCCAAAGGATTACTTGATCATTTTGAGGCTCCTCCTTTTGAATAAAATCAGTAACCTTAACATCATAGATAGCAACTTTATAATCTGGCAAAACCATTAAATTGTAATCATCTTTGTAGGTTACTTGTTTTGTAGGATTTCCTCGAACCACATAATTGTATTGTACATCAATTTTGGTTATGGAATCCTGCTGAGCCCAGCCTGTTGCTAAAAAAAAGAAAAAAATACAGTTGGTAAAAAAGTTTTTCATAATTATATAAAATAAGATACATCAAGAAACATCCGCAGGTCTTTAAACTTGTGCTACTATGTAATTAGACTATTATGAAGCTGCAATTGCTTCGATTATGCAATACACTACTAAATAATTGCTCAGTATATTACTAAATTCAAATGTAACAAAAAAAAAGATTTACCTTACAATAGACCTCATTTTAACAATAATTTAAAGAAACCTAAAC
>NZ_JAQWTM010000176.1 GCF_029242675.1 Flavobacterium sp. | reverse complement strand
TTAAAACTGCTTGGCGACGCTGAGTTAAGAGCGCATATGGCTGTTAACGCTTACGCAAAAACGACGCAGACTTCATGGGAAAATACAGCAATCAAACACATCAACGTATATCAAAAAATTGCTCAAGGTTTAAACCAAAATAAAATCACGTATCCCGAAATTAAAATGGACCATTTGAGAGCCATGACTACAGATATTGGAATGGTTCAATTTTGTAAAATATCTGAGCCTGATTTAACAACAGGATACACACTTGATGATAATGCTAGAGCTTTAATTACAATGTGCAAACATTTTAAATTAACAGCTGATCGTTCTGATGTTGCTTACATGAATACTTATGTAAATTTTATCGAAAGATGCCAATTATCAAACGGCGATTTCATCAATTATGTTGATCAATATAACGTTGTCGAACCACGAAATGAAGATGAAAACCTAGAAGATTCTAATGGTAGAGCAATCTGGGCCTTAGGATACATTCAAACGCTAAGAGATGAGAATCTACCCGCTTCTTTAATTTACAAAGCCAATGCTTGTTTAGAGAAAGCATTAATAAGCGTTGACAAATTGACTTCGCCTAGAGCAATGGCTTTTGCCATAAAAGGATTGTATTATATGTACAATTCAGTTCCTTCAGCTAGAGTGGTGCAATTAATTGATGTTCTATCTGAGCGTTTAAAAAGTATCTATACACATACAAGTTCAACAAACTGGAATTGGTTTGAGGACAAACTAACTTACGCTAATAGTATTTTGCCAGAAGCATTATTGCTTTCTTCTCAAATTACAGGAAAAGAGACATCGCAGCAAATCGCTGTGGAGTCTATGGAATTCTTGATTTCGAAAATGTTTGTGGACGGTAAATTTAAAATTATCAGTAACAAAGGATGGCACTCTAAGGGAGCGATTCCACATCAATATGGAGAGCAACCTATCGAAGCAAGTTACATGATGCATGCTTTGGATTTATTTTACAAAACTTTTGGGAATCCGGCTCATAAAAAATATATGAAGCAAGCTTTTGACTGGTTTTTGGGCGACAATCACTTAAATCACATTATGTTCAATCCTATTACAGGAGGTTGTTATGATGGTTTAGAGAAAGAAAATGTAAATTTAAATCAAGGAGCCGAATCTACTGTTTGTTATTTATCTGCTAGATTGTTAATCGAAACATATACTTCAAGAGGAATAGAAGCTTTACGCTCAAATGCTAACGAACATGCCACTGAAAACGTTTCATTAATTATCATGAAGGAATTTTTGAATAATAGACGTAAAGAGGAAGAGGCACAAAGGGAGAAATACAGCTTTATGAGCACTCCACCAAATTTGTTAGGGAGTTCCAAATTGAAAAAAGCATAATCAATTTTGATTAATTTAAATCTCAAAATTTTAAGGAAGAGGTTACTTGGATAAAGTAATCTCTTCTTTATTTTGAGGGCTTTAGTTTTAGTTAATTTCGAAAATAAAAAAGTCTAACGCTTTGTTTAAATTATAAAACTGCGTTAAAAAACGGCACTTTTATATCCTATTTTTCTGAAGTTTGATATTTTTTTTATTTCTTTATAAGGCACATATTATTAGAGTCATTAATATAATATTTAATTAAAATTGTCTGCTTAAACCCAATTCTAAAATTAATTTAGTCATATAAAACACGAGTACAATGGTAACAATTAAAAAGGAAGGAATTATACTCTATCATACCGATTTAGAGTTTGAAAACGACGGCGTTTTAAACCCTGCAGTCTACCAAGATGGCAATACAGTACATCTATTTTATCGCGCAGTTCGCGCAGGTAATTTTTCAACGATTGGTCACGCAAAATTAAATGGACCGCTGGAGGTTGATGACCGTTTGGGAGAACCACTAATAGGACCCTCGTCAGAGATTGATAAACAAGGTGTCGAAGATGCTCGAATAGTAAAAATAGGTGATACATTTTACATGTCTTATACTTCTTATGATGGTGAAAATGCGTTAGGATCTTATGCAACATCAAAAGATTTAAAAGAGTTTAAAAAGCATGGAATAATTGTTCCTCAAGTTAATTACAAAACATTTTGTGAGTTAACTAAAAAAAAATGTCATTTAAACGATAGGTACGCTTATTATAACTGTGAGAAAGAAGGCGAGGAGGAGCGACATGGTTTTATATCAGACAAGAATTTAATCTTTTTTCCAAGACTGATTAATGGGAAGTTCACTTTTTTACATCGAATTAGACCTGATATCCAAATCGCAGCTGTGAAGGATTTAAGCGAACTAACAAAAGATTTTTGGTATTCTTATTTAGAGAATTTAGAAGAAAATATTTTAATGACTTCAAAGTACGATCATGAAAGTAGCTATATTGGTGGAGGTTGTCCTCCAATTGAAACTCCCGAAGGTTGGCTATTGATTTATCATGGTGTTCGCAAATCAGACGAAGGTTATGTATATAGTGCCTGTGCTTCACTATTGGATTTAGAAGATCCTACTAGGGAAATTGCAAGGCTTCCTTACCCTTTGTTCACTCCAGATCAAAAATGGGAACTAACAGGATATGTAAATAATGTTGTTTTCCCAACAGGAACGGCTCGTTTCGATGACAGATTATACATCTATTATGGTGCGGCCGATAAGCGTATTGCTGCAGTTTCATTAGAGTTTGATGAATTGGTAAACGCCTTGTTAGACAATAAAATTAGCTAGAAAAAAGGCTAAACAAAAAATATAGAAAAGATCCATTACTAGAGTTGTAATGGATCTTTTTCATGTCATCTTGATACGAATTAGTTTAACCCAAAATAAAATCTTTGGTAGTAGAGACTAACTCCTGAGTATGTTCGGGCAATACTTCGCTTGTGTAGGGATGGGCAGCTCCAAATACATGATTTGCGTTTTCTATTAAATGTGTGCTTGCCTTAGGGAAATTTTTCTTTAAAGCATTGTACTCATCCATAGGAACCGCGGGATCATTGGTGCCTTGAAGAATTAAAAAAGGTATTTTCAATTTTTTACCACCATCTTGTAAACTGTATTTCTGGATGTTTAACTCTAAATCATTTAAAACCTCAATAGCTAGAGGCATCATTTGATTTGTTCTTGCATTTTTTATGTTTTGTACACCTTCAGCTTTCCATTTTTTGATGAATTTAGAATTCCAACTGCGATGAAAATCAAACGGACTCGCCCATGTACACACTTTTTTGATTTGAGTCGCTTCCTGCATGCAGTACAATAATGCCGAAACGCCTCCTTTACTATGTCCAATAATAGTAATGTTTTTAGTGTTTATTTCTGGAAAATCAGTCGCTAGTTCGTTATGGATGAAGTTTTCGACATTTTTAATATCTTCCACTTCTTTATTTAGTGTGTTGGTTGCAAACTTCTCTAATGCAGTAAAGCTATCAGAGTCATCGAGACCCATGCCGCTGTGAGAAAAATTAAACTTTAGAAAAGCCAAACCATTAGCTGCAAAATACTTTGCAACAGTAGACCATGAACCCCAATCTTTAAATCCTTTGAACCCGTGACAAAATAATACAATTCCTTTTTGTTCTGCGTCTGTGCTATAAGTTACATCTGCTTTGAAAGGTTCGTTTAAAGCTCCTTATAAAACAAATTCTTTATTTACTGTCATAATTTTTCATCTTGAATATGT
>NZ_JAQWTM010000152.1 GCF_029242675.1 Flavobacterium sp. | reverse complement strand
TTATTTTTCTAGTGAAAGTAACAAACAAGCTTTTATCAAAAATCCTTTGGCATACGAGCCACAATATGGTGGCTGGTGCGCTTACGCGATGGGTGAAACAGGGGATAAAGTAGCCATAAATCCCACAACTTTTAAAATTGTAAACGGAAAATTATACCTTTTTTACAATTCGTTTTTAAACAATACTTTAAAAACGTGGAACAAAAACCAAGCGGATTTAAACAAAAAAGCAGATACTAATTGGATAAAGATCATACAATAAACAGGCTGTTTTAGAGTTTTAAAAAAGGCATTTAGTAAGAGTGAAAAGCAGTTATTTTTTTAAATACCTCAGTTTACTTTTAGATCTATTTTCGTTTTTTAGTACTACTGTTCCAACTGTCTTTGTTTTGTTTAACATAAAATTAGCATCGTGACACGAAGCAGAAGTGATTAAATTCATTTAATTTGACTTTATTTGTTGTTTATTTTCTTACGTAGTTTAAAATGCTACAGCTTCACCATAACCGAAATTTACTATGCTTGTACCCTCCATAATAAGTAGTTTGAACCAATTAAAAGGTTTGCTCGAAGAACTAGAAGATACTGAATATGCGACTCCTTGTACTTTTTTAAGTAATTCCTCCATTGGAGAACACACAAGACATATAATTGAAATGTTTCAATGTTTAGAAGCAAATTATGATTTGGGTATTGTAAACTACGATAATCGAAAACGAAATAAAAGTATTGAAACGGATACGGCATTTGCAATCAGTCAAATTCATGCCATTCAGCAGACTTTAGATAAAGAAAATAAAAAAATAGCCATCGTACACTATTTAGATGGGGAAGAAATTCGAATAGATAGCAATTATCATAGAGAACTTCTTTATAATTTAGAACACTGCATCCATCATCAAGCCTTGATTAAAGTGGCAGTTTTGCAAAGTGATACGGTTTCCGTAGCTGCTGATTTTGGTGTTGCACGTTCTACAATCGACTATAAAAAGACATGTGCACAGTAAGCTTCGTTAAAACAAACCATACGGTAATTCTCACCTCAAACAGGGACGAGCGTGTTCTTAGGCCAAGTGCTGAGCCACCTTTAGTCTATGCGCTAGCCGGTAAAAAAATAATGTACCCCAAGGATCCTCAAGCTGGAGGTACCTGGTATGTTGTAGACAATGACGGCACTGTACTCGTTCTTTTAAATGGAGCACGTGAAAAGCATATCATTAATCCTCCTTATAGAAAAAGCAGAGGTCTAATAGTCCTTGAATTAATTAGTGCCTTGTCACCTATACTCGAATGGGACGGTATTTTATTAGAAAAGATAGAACCCTTTACTATTGTTTTATTTGAAAAAGAGGTGCTGTATCAATTGCGTTGGGACGGACTTGAAAAAGAAAAATTAGTTTTAGATTCCAATAAAAAACACATTTGGTCCTCATCGCCTCTATACAGTGCCGCAATTCGAAAAGAAAGAGAGCAGTTGTTTTATTCCTTTTTGCAAAAAAATGAGTTCGTTGATGCACAAGCAATGTACCAATTTCACAGGTATACTGATGTCGAAGACAGCGAGAACGGCTTAATTATCAACCGGAATAATGCATTAAAAACATTGAGTATTACGCAAGCTGTTCTAAAGGATAGTGCCTTAGATTTACGGTACTTTGATTTAATAGCGGAACAAGAGTGTGCTTCATCAATTGTAATTGAAAAAAAAGTACAAAGTGATAGTGTTTAGAAAAATTAGGTTAGCAATCCATAAAATTTTGCATTGGGAATATTGGCCATTTCAAGTGGTTTATATTCCTGTTTATTTTTTATGGCTGTACTATGCAGTAAAAGCAAAATCCCTTTTCTTTTTTAATGCTGCCAATCCATCCATCACCAATGGCGGTTTTATGATGGAATCTAAAAAGGAAATATATGATTTAATTCCGCCCCAATTTTATCCTAAAACTGAACTTATCAAGGAAGGCATTGCCGCGACAGCAGTTCAAAAAGTAGCGATTGATGCAGGTATAAAGTATCCTTTTATTGCAAAGCCCGACATAGGATTACGAGGTTCAGGCGTCAAAAAAATAGAGAATAGTACTGATTTGGAAACCTATGCTGCCAAGGCAAATTTTGACTATGTAATTCAAAATTTGATTCCATATACAAATGAAGTTGGCATTTTTTATGTTCGCTATCCAAATCAAAAGGCGGGCAAGATTACCGGAATAGTTTCCAAAGAGTTTTTGATAGTTGAAGGCGATGGAGTGCTGACAGTTGAGCAATTAGTGCGACTCAATCCTCGATTCGAAATGCAACTCCCTTCCTTAGAAAGAGAGTATGGCTCCATGTTAAATACCGTTTTGGCTCAAGGCCAAAAGTTAAACTTGGTACCTTATGGCAATCATGCCAGAGGTGCTAAATTTATAGATGGTAGTCATTGGATTACACCCAAATTAGAAGCGATGATGAATACCATCTGTTTGCAAATTGATGGTTTTTATTTTGGAAGACTCGATATAATGTATGACAGCTTTGCTGATTTAGAACAAGGGAAAAACTTTTCAATTGTTGAATTAAATGGTGCCGGTAGCGAACCAACGCACATTTACGACCCCAAGCATTCGTTGTTTTTTGCATGGAAGGAACTAATGAGGCACATCACTTACATGTATGAAATTAGTGTGATCAATCATAAAAATGGTGTGGCGTACTTACAGCATAAAGATGGAATACGAGAGTATAAATTGCACATACAACAAAGCAGTAAAATCACAAATATTTAAAAAATGAAACTACTAAAAAACAGTATAGTTGGTTTTATAGTAAGTTTTGTTGGCTCCATGCCTTTGGGGTATTTAAATATTGTTGGTTTTGAAACGTATAATAGTCTCGGTTTAGAGAGTTTGCTTTTGTATTTATTAGGTGTGGTAATCATTGAAGCAGTTGTAATTTATTGCACTTTAATTTTTGCTCGTACACTAGTTCAGAACACTAAATTAATGAAGGTAATCGATGTTTTAGGCATCTTCTTTCTACTGTTTTTAGCCTATTCATTTTACGCTCATTCGCAAAAATCCACTATCGAAAAAGGTTATATTAATGCCTATATTGCTTACAGTCCTTTTTTAATGGGTGTGCTATTAAGCAGTCTGAATTTCTTGCAACTTCCCTTTTGGACCGCTTGGAACCTGTATTTGTTAAACAATAATTATATCAGGGTGGCGAACCTGCGCTTAAAAATGTGCTACTTGGTAGGAACTATCGTTGGTACTTTTTCAGGAATGATTGCCTTTGTTACTATTCTGCAGGCTATTTCAAAAAACACGACTGGACTCACTAGCTACTTAATGCCTGTTGTTGTTCCATCGATTTTTGTTCTCTTGGCCTTATTCCAACTGTATAAAGTGGTAAAAAAGTACCTGTTAACATAGGTATTGTAAAGTTTTGGGTTAGCCGCCTACCACACTTTCGCTCATGTCATAAGCCAGAATACGGTACTGATTGTTGTTGTATTTAAATGCACCTATAACCGTCCACTGTAATTTTGCTGTATGAGCTCGAAGAGACGGGAGATTTGCCTGATTGATAAAAGTCAATCCTAACGGAAATCGTTTCACCATCTCCTTTCTCATAAATTCAAAAAACGGAACAATCAATCCCTGACCCCGATAAGCAGCATGAATGCATATGGGACCGTACTGAAAACTTTGAGTGGTGTTGATTGCAAAGTTTTTGAATTCTAAAGTCGGGAAATAGGTAATCATGTGTTCAAAAATGGGCCATTGGCGGTAGTATTCCCAGTCTCCAGCAAAAATATAAGCAACGATTTGATCCTGATCAAGACCTATAAATAAACCACGCTGCTCAATAATGGTAGTCAATTGGTCCGTTGAAAACCGGGTTGTCACAAAGCCCGCTTGTTTTTCCTCTTGAGATAAATTATCAACCAAGTACAATTCTTGCAAAGCGAGTATGCCTGGAATATGAGTTGCGTCAGCAATTTTATAGGCAATTGTAGGCAAGGTGACTGTGTTCATAAGCTTCGACTTTAGATTGTAATAGTACTAAAAAAAAACAGAAAAAAAGAACCCTTTTCCTTTTCCTAAACCAACTCTTTTTCATGACGGTATTTTTAATGATTTTGCTTATTTTTGTGGTATGAAAAACATTATAGTTACCGGAACGAGTAGGGGAATAGGTTTTGAGTTGGCCTTAAAATTTGCAAATGCAGGTCATCAAGTACTTGCTATTTCTAGAAAAACACCCAAAGCACTTTTAGAGCATGCCAACATCAGTTGCCTATCAGTCGATTTAGCCATTGAGGCCGACGTGCAAGCGGTAGAAAAATTTATCACCAGCAGTTGGAAAACCGTAGATGTCATCGTACATAACGCAGGAAGTTTAGTCAATAAACCGTTTACGGAGCTTACCCAAACCGATTTTGAAAATGTATACAAAGTAAACGTCTTTGGAGTAGCGAACTTAACCAGAGTTTGCATTCCGTTTTTACCCAAGGGAAGCCATGTGGTAACCATTAGTTCTATGGGAGGCATTCAAGGAAGCTTGAAATTTCCGGGCTTAGCCGCTTACAGTTCAAGTAAAGGCGCTGTTATCACCTTGTCTGAATTACTAGCCGAGGAGTACAAAGAGCAAGGCATTGCCTTCAATGTTTTGGCCTTAGGATCGGTACAAACCGAGATGCTCGAAGAAGCTTTCCCAGGATACCAAGCACCAATTTCAGCCGAAGGAATGGCGCAGTATATTTATGATTTCACCCTAACTGGAAATGCTTATTTCAACGGAAAAGTATTGCAAGTGTCTTCTACAAATCCTTAAACAACCATCTTGAGCGATACCCTAGCTAAATTTCTTCCTGATCACGCAGTCAAGCCCGCTTTTGAGCTGATTGTGACACACGGCGTCCATTTAAAAATTGTAAATGAACGTTCAACTCGTCATGGCGATTATAGAAAAGGGCTCAGTGGCAAGCACGAAATAACCGTAAACGGAAGCCTCAATAAATACCGATTCCTCATTACCCTCATACACGAAATTGCGCATCTAGTCGCTTTCGAAAAGTACGGTCGCAATATCAAGCCCCATGGGCACGAATGGAAACACACCTTTCAGCAACTGATGGTGCCTTACATACGTCCCGAAATTTTCCCCAACCAATTATTGCCCTTGCTCGCTAGGCATTTTAGAAACCCCAGCGCCAGTAGCGATACCGATGCTACTTTGTCACTTGCCTTAAAGCAATTCGATCAGCAAAACGATAAAAACTACGTATTCGAGATTCCGTACGGCAGCGTATTCAGAATCAAAAACGGAAAAGTATTTAAAAAAATCGCCGTTCGTACCAAGCGCTATGAGTGCCTAGAAATTAGTTCCGGTCGCTTGTACCTTTTTAACCCAAATGCCGAGGTTGAACTTTTGCCGTCTCATTAATTTTTGTAAGGCCTAATCCTGCCATACGCTATAACCCACCTTTGCGCGCCTTTTTTTATTAGGTCGTACCAAGAGCTTCCTCCGGTCGCTTTGCTACTTCCATAAAAAATAGGCGCCCTGCTCGCGGGGTTGCCGCTACTATCAGGGGCAGAACGAGTGTAGTCCTATTCACGATTAGTTACGACTCAAAACCTCAGAAAAAACTTGCTGAAAATTCCTGCGGGTAAGGAAAAGTTGTATATATTTGATGTTATAGAGTAGTTATGCCTCAGTTTGGCAGAACCGAAACTGAGGCGGTAAAATTTAATATAAACCTTAATAATAAATAAAATGACAAAAATTTTCGTAGCAAACATTACTTGTAATTCATTAATAGCAGAAACTAATCTGAAAAAATATGT
>NZ_JAQWTM010000135.1 GCF_029242675.1 Flavobacterium sp. | reverse complement strand
ATCAATGAAAAAATATGGACAATTGGCGCGGAGATTTTTACACCATGTGCTGCCTCTCGTTTAGTAGCGCAATCGCAAATTGACAACTTAATTGCCAATGGCTTAGAAGTTATTTCTTGTGGAGCTAACGTTCCTTTTGCTGATAAAGCAATCTTTTTTGGTCCAATTATGGAAAACGTAGATAACAAAGTGAGCTTAATTCCAGATTTCATTTCTAACTGTGGTATGGCTCGTGTATTTGCTTATTTCATGGAGAAAAAAGTTCAAATGACTGATGAGGCTGTTTTTCAGGATACCTCAGAAATCATCAAAAATGCAATCGAAAAAGCACACGCCATAAATAATTCCAAAACAAACATAAGTGCTACCGCATTTGAAATAGCTTTGAAACAATTAGTATAACATAAGCCCTCCTTTTATTCTAAGCAATAATAACAGATTGCTTCCTATGAATGCAATAATCAGTTTGATAAAAATACAGCACTGTAAATTTATCAAACTGATTTTTTTATTTCCTAACAACTAGACTGCATACTGTCTAATTTCTTTAGGATTTTAATCTGAAAAACTAACAATTTTTATAATATATTAGCGTTTCAATAACAAAGAAAAATTATATGAGCCTATTGTTACAAGCAGATACTTTATCTGTTGCCAATGAAAACCTAGCAGACGCAGTTCCTGTTGAGAAAACATTATCCATCATTGAGTTACTAACTAGCGGAGGATTAGCCGGTCAAATTATTATGGTCGCCTTATTTTTAATGTTTTTCGTAGCACTTTATCTTTACTTTGAGCGTTTGATGGCAATCAATGCAGCATCACAGATCGATAGTAATTTTATGAGTCAAATTAGAGATAATATCAGAAACGGTCGTATCGATAATGCTAAAATAGCTTGCGCCCACTCTAAATCACCTGTTGCACGATTAATCGAAAAAGGAATTTCACGCATTGGAAAACCCTTAGAAGATATCAATACCGCTATTGAAAACGCGGGAAAACTTGAAATCTATAAACTAGAAAAAAATGTAAGTATGCTGGCCACTATTTCTGGTGCTGGCCCGATGACAGGTTTCTTAGGAACAGTTGTAGGAATGATTCAAGCGTTTCACAAAATGGCTAGTGCCGGTGGACAAATCGAAGTTGGCGCCTTGTCAGAAGGGATATACACCGCAATGACAACAACTGTTGTTGGACTTGTTGTAGGGATTATTGCTTACGTAGGATACAATCACCTAGTAGTAAAAACTGATAAAATCGTACATCAAATGGAAGCTAATGCTGTTGACTTCTTAGATTTACTTAATGACCCAGCATAATTATGAATTTACGAGGAAGAAATAAGGTTAGTGCCGAATTCAACATGTCATCCATGACAGATATCGTTTTTTTACTTTTGATATTTTTCATGCTAACATCGACGATGGTAACTACGAACGCATTGGATTTAGTTTTGCCAAAAGCGAAAGGAAAGACCGATAGCAACAAAAATATCGCGGTCAGCATCAATAAAAAACTAGAATTTTTTATTGATAAAGAACCAGTTGCAGAAGCGGAATTAGAGTCAAAATTACTATCTCTTTTTACAGCTGACAACACTAAAGCTATTATTTTACGAGCTGAAGAAGGGGTACCAATTGAAAAAGCGGTGAATGTTTTAGACATCGCAAATAGAAATCAAATTAAAGTAGTTTTAGCTGTAAGGCCGAAATAATTATACTGAACTATAGAAAACCGATTCCTTCTACATGAAATATTTAGATACAAAAGAAGAAAAGAAATCATTTGTCATCACATCAATAATTTTTGTGATTCTTTTTGTTTTGTTTTTCTATTTAGGATTAACATCTTTAGACCCGCCACCAGAAAACGGAATTGCCATTAATTTTGGCACCACTGAATTTGGCTCTGGAGACATTCAACCTACTGAACCCATTCAATCAGCACCGCAGCCAACCGCAGCTAAATCAGCCGCGTCAAGTGACGACGAAGTATTATCTCAAGATATAGAAGAGGCAGTTGTTATTAAGGAAGTAAAAAAAGCACAACCTACAAAACAGGTCGCGACTGAAGAAGTTAAACCCAAGCCCAAAGAAAACCCTAAACCATCGAAAAGCACCTCTGATGCGCTATCAAGCTTAATTAATGGCCCAAAATCAGATGGAAAAGCACAAGGTGGCGAAGGACCTGACAATACTGCTGGCGATAAAGGTAGCATAAACGGCAATCCATATGCCAATAGCTACTATGGATCCGGTGGCGGAACAGGAAATGGAAGCGGCTGGGGACTGAACGGACGAAGCATTAGCTCGAGAGGAAAAGAAGTACAAAAGTGCAATGAATTTGGTACGGTTGTCGTACAAATCACTGTAAACAGAAGCGGAAATGTGATTGCAGCTAAATACACAAAAGGAACAACCAATACCAATCCTTGTTTAGTCGAGCCCGCT
Source organism: Flavobacterium sp. (assembly GCF_029242675.1). GTDB lineage: Bacteria > Bacteroidota > Bacteroidia > Flavobacteriales > Flavobacteriaceae > Flavobacterium. Next base: position 13,967 of record NZ_JAQWTM010000135.1, on the reverse strand, counting down.
TTGGCAACAGCCAGAAAGTATAAATGGCAACCAGACTCTAACGCACCCGAAACACAAATAGGTTTTATTACTGTGAACTTTAAACTAGGCGAATAAACAAACCCCTTTAGACGTCAAAAACACTCAAATGAATTATCAAGAAACAACGGATTGGATGTTCAGTCAACTTCCAATGTACCAACTTCAAGGCGCATCGGCTTATAAAAAAGACTTGACAAATACCGTTCGCTTGTTAGACCATCTCAATAACCCGCAACAAGATCTAAAGTGCGTTCATGTGGCGGGAACCAACGGAAAAGGCTCAACTTCGCACATGCTAGCCTCCGTATTACAAGAAGCAAACTACAAAGTAGGCCTTTATACTTCACCACACCTTAAAGACTACAGAGAACGCATTAAAATTAACGGAATCGAAATATCTGAAGATTTTGTTTGTTCGTTTATCAATGAGAATAAGGCCTTTTTTGAGGCGAACGATATTAGTTTTTTTGAAATGAGTGTAGGATTAGCGTTTTCTTATTTCAAACACGAAAAAGTAGACATCGCTATAATCGAAGTAGGCATGGGTGGCCGACTTGATGCCACCAACGTAATTAATTCGTTGGTGTCAGTCATAACCAATATAGGATTAGATCATACGCAGTTTTTAGGAAACACCATCCCATTAATTGCTCAGGAAAAAGCGGGCATCATAAAACTTAATGTCCCGGTTGTAATTGGTGAGTACACAACGGAAACCAAGGAAGTTTTTTTGGCCAAAGCCAAAGATAATGCAGCATCGATTTATTTTGCATCCGATCTAATACAAACCTCATACGAATCCGATTTACTTGGTGACTACCAAGAACAAAATAAAAAAACAGTACTGCAAACACTTGTAATCCTTAACAAAACAACAGAATTCAAAGTTAATGAGGAATGCATAAAAACTGGTTTAGCACAGGTTGTTTCGAATACAGGCTTACAAGGAAGATGGCAACAAATAAACGCTAAACCTAAAACCATCGTTGACACTGCACACAATGCAGAAGGTTTAACGATTGTTCTCAATCAAATTAAAAGAGAAAAATACCAACAACTACATATCGTATTTGGAGTTGTTAATGACAAGAATTTAGACGAAGTATTGCCCCTATTTCCTAAAGAAGCCATCTACTATTTTTGCAAACCCAATATTCCTCGTGGATTAGATGCTACAGTTTTACAAAGCAAAGCAGCGGAATTCTCCCTTATGGGCAACCTATACCATTCTGTTTCAAATGCCTACGAGGCCGCCATGGAAAACGCTTCCCAAAATGACTTTATATACATTGGTGGCAGCACCTTTGTTGTAGCAGAAGTACCGGTAAGCACGCAGCTGTAATCGCATTTATTTTAGCAACTACAACTATTTACGATTCAGACACATATAAAAAAAGCAATACGTATTGGTAAAATAATTGCAAAAACATTTTGCAGAAACGAAAAACAACTATATATTTGCACTCGCAATCAGGAAATGATAGCAACCTAGTAAAATAGGGCGATTAGCTCAGCTGGTTCAGAGCACCTCGTTTACACCGAGGGGGTCGGGGGTTCGAACCCCTCATCGCCCACAAAAAACTCCTTAAGATATTAAGGAGTTTTTTTTTTTGGAATAATTTCATTTTTTTTGAAATTCAAGAACTTTGTATTAATTGACATTGAAGAATTACAAAAGCATAACCGAATTATACTTATCGAACACACATTATCCTAAGGGTTTATAAAATTCCTTTTTAAAACAGTATTGTTTGAATAGCATGTGGCAGAATTTTTATAGATGTCGCCTCAGTTTCGATACATAGGTTATAGTCTAGTTCTTTATCTGTTTTATTCATAACAATGGTTACCACCTTCCCATCTTGATTTAAAAAAGAGGTCGTCACTAACGAACTGCGGCTAGATACACTGCTCACTCTTTTAGCCTCCTTACCTATAAATTTTGAAAAATGACCAATATAATAATAGGAAGGCGTATAAATTAAAGTACCCGTTCTTGTATCTCCATGAAGCGGCGCAAAGCAAAAATTACCCACATGATTAGGACCTCCATTTTGATCTAGTAAAACATTCCAATCAGTCCAACCTACAGTACCATTATTAAAATCTTGAATCATAGACTCACCATAACGTTCACCATTTACCCAAAGCTGCAATTTGCTATAGTCAAACTTCTCAACACAACCTTCGGTAAACAATAAATTTTTCTCAGGATACATTTCATGAACTTTCCCAACATTTTCAAACATAGATGCTCCCCCACTCCAGCTTTCATACCAATGAAAACCAATACCCCAAACATATTTACTAGCCTCTGGATCATCAAGAATTGTAGACGCTCTTTGTGTCATTAAATCGCGATTATGATCCCACACGGTAAGCTTTCTATCACCTAACCCCGCTTTTTTAAGCGATGGCCCTAAAAAGTTTTTTACAAAATCGCGCTCCTCTTCAGCCGTGTAAATACAAGACTCCCACGTTTGTTTTGCCATTGGCTCATTCTGTACCGTTAACCCCCAAATAGGAATCCCCTCTTTTTCGTAGCTCTTAATAAATTTTATGTAATAATTAGCCCAAGCCTGATAATACTCCGGAAGTAACTTACCTCCTTGCAACATACTGTTAGTATCTTTCATAAATGCAGGAGGACTCCACGGACTAGCATAAACTGTAGCTTTACCACCAGCGGTAGCAATGGCTTTTTTAATCAACGGTATTCTATACGTCTTATCGTGATCGATATTGAATGTCTTTAAATCTTTATCCCCTTCAGCTACATAGGTGTAACTTCCTGAACTAAAATCACAACTATGAATATTAGTCCTAATAATAGAATATCCGATCCCTTTTTCTTTATTGTAGTAAGCGTTTAAAAATTCTTGTTGATTTTCTTTGGTCAATTTAGCAAAAACTTCTGCACTGGCGTCTGTTATAGCCCCTCCAATTCCAAGATAGGTTTGAAAGGTTTTAGTTGGATTAACAAAAACGCAAAGTTGCGTTTCCATTGGTTGCTTCAATTCTGTAAATTGTAAATCTACCTGCGTCTTTTGTAATCTTAAATTTGTGTTTTCCGCCGTTGTAAACACGGTAGCCGTTTTACCCTTCGTACTAAAAACATCTACTTTTTTTAACGTTTGGGCGAACCCACTAAAACAAAAGAATAACAAAAAAACTGGACTTCCTATTTTCATAATAATGGATTTTAAAAGCTGTTTTATAATATAAACGAGTATAACTTAACATGATCATTTCTACAACCATTTCCTTAGCTAAAATTAAACTAAAAAAAAATAAAAACCGATAACATCTTAGTAAAAAGGCAACTGTATTGAAACAGGTAGCTAAAAGTATTCTAAAGTAATTTAACAGAAACACCTACTAGGTCGTCCGTTAACAAAGAGAAATTAGTTGAGTAAAAATTCAATTTCTGCAAAAAGAAAACACCCACTTCAAATAAAGAAGTGGGTGTTTAAAAATTTTAGTAAGCACTCAATTAATTATAGAAAATCCAAAGTACGTTCCAGCGCCATACCTCTGCTACCTTTAATTAAAATAATACTATTTTTAATAGCTAGATTCTTTAAATAAATTACAAACTCTTCAAAAGAAGGAAAGAATTTCAAATGAGCTTCTGCCACTCTATTCGAATAAAAATTAGATCCTATTAGAAAACAATTACAGTCTTTTATTCTCGTTAATCTTTCAACGATTATACTGTGTTCAAACAAGCTTTCTGTACCTAATTCAAACATATCACCCAGAACCATTATTTTATTGGGTTCACCCAATTGCACAAAATTATCAATAGCAACTGCCATACTACTCGGGTTTGCATTGTACGCATCTAGTATGATTTGATTACTCCCTTTCTTCAACATTTGCGATCTGTTATTTTCCGGGACATACGACTCTAGCGCTTCCTTGATTAGATCATCACTAACTTTAAAGTGCTTACCAATTGCAATAGCCGCATTTAAATTAATAGCATTGTATAAACCTATTAGATGCGAAGTAATAGTAGTCTCCCCATAAGAAATAACAACAAAAGGATTGGCGGTAACCGAATCAATTTTTAGATCAACATCGGTCTTATTTGAACCAAAAGAAAAAACGTTCATTTGATTGGATCTATTAAGCTGAATCGCATCATCACTGTTTACAAAAACTAATTTGTTATGTCGCTTCAAATTTTGATACATTTCACTTTTACCTTCAATAACACCTTCTACTCCTCCAAAACCCTCGAGATGCGCTTTCCCAAAATTGGTAATATACCCATAATCTGGAAGCGCTAAATCACATAAAAATTCAATTTCTTTTTTATGATTAGCACCCATTTCTACAATACCAATTTCAGTATCTGCTGTAAAGGAAAGTAACGTTAAAGGGACTCCAATATGATTGTTTAAGTTTCCAATCGTTGCTTTAGTATTGTATTTTTTAGCTAACACAACATGAATAAGCTCCTTAGTTGTGGTCTTACCATTACTCCCAGTCAATGCAATTATTGGTAGTTTTAAATAGGCACGATGAAACTTTGCCAACTCTTGGAGTGCTTTTAAGCTATCGTTGACAAGAATTGTTCTTTCATCAATATAATAGGATTCATTATCAATAATAACATACAATGCCCCTTTTTCAAAAGCCTCTTTTGCAAACGTATTGGCATCAAAATTATCACCTTTAATCGCTACAAATAAAGAGTTTTTTTCAATTTTTCTTGTATCTATTGAAATGGAACTACATTTCAAAAACAAACCGTGAATAGTACTAATATCCATTAAAAAGTGATTTAAAAATAAAAAGCCCTAATGAAAGGGCTTTTTACTGTTATTTTATATAAAAATTAATTTCTAGCTGATTTCTTCTTTTCTGCTTTTGGACCAACTTTTGACATTGCACATCTAAATCCAATGTAATCTGTTGCCATATCCTGAGGAAAATATCTGCGCTGTGCTGGATCTAACCAATACGCTCTATCTCTCCAAGATCCACCTTTATACACTCTTACTTTGTCATCTATAAATGTAGTTCTTTTACTAGACCTATCAAATTTTCTAACCATGATCCCTAAACTATCAGTAGTTACATTATGCTTAGGCGAGTTGTACATTTTATCAATCTTTTTATCCGCATCATCAGACTCGGATTCTCCAAAACTATAATATTTAGACGATTGCTTATCACCGTCACGATAATTTATATTGTTGCTTTTACTAAAATTCTGTCTTAAATATGTCTCTTGTTCATCAACAGGAACCTGAGCTATTTGACCAGGTAAACTTCTTACTATAATTTTACCATTGCTAAGAGTATCCTTTTTCATAGTCTCAAGTGTCACAATTTCAACTTTTCCGTCAGCTCCAATTTTATTTTTAGTATAGGTATTACCTCTAAAATAATTAAAATCATTCGCTTCGTTATCTATTATAGGACGATAAACATCGGCAACCCATTCAGCTACATTTCCGGCCATGTCGTATAAACCAAAATCATTTGCTGGATATTTCTTAACCTCATTTGTTATATCAGCACCATCATCAGACCAACCTGCAATTCCGCCATAATCACCAGTGCCTTGTTTAAAGTTAGCTAACTGATCTCCTTTGGATTGTCTTTTTCCAGAACGAGTGTAACTTCCTGACCAAGGATATTTCTTTTGACCTTTGTAAATATTATATTCTCTTTGACCTACATCCGCTGCAGCAGCATATTCCCATTCTGCTTCAGTTGGAAGTCTATATTCTGGCAAAAGTATACCAGAAGACCTTTGCGCGTAAACGTTTTTGGGTTCTGTCACTGTACCGTCTTTCCCCGCTTTACCTTTATTCTTTGCTCCTTTCGGACCCTTCAAAACTATCTCTTCATTTCCGCCGTATGTCATGGTAGGAGCAGCTAGGTAAGTGTCAGTGCTAAAAGAGCTTTCCGCACTAACATCATCCGTTTTGGCATTTTTCTTCAAATATCCTTTCTTTTCAAGTATTGCTTCGTTCACACGATCTGTCCTCCATTTACTAAATTCATTAGCTTGGATCCAGTTCACACCTACAACAGGATAATTTGCATAGGCTGGATGTCTTAAATAATTGTTAGTCATTGTTTCATTATAACCTAACCTATTTCTCCATACCAACGTATCAGGTGAAGCACCTTCATATATATGTCTATAATTCTCTTCTTCTGGAGGAAAAACACTTTTTAACCAATCTAGATACTCCAAATACATGAAATTAGTCACTTCAGTCTCGTCCATATAAAAAGACTGAACATGCTGCTGAGTTGGCGTATTATTCCAATCGTGCATCACGTCATCTTGTACTTTACCCATGGTGAATGTACCGCCTTCAACAAATACTAAACCAGGTCCAGCCTCTTGTTTTTTAGCAGCTTGTACTTTTTTGTTATCTACGTTCCACCCAGTTCCTCTAGATGTGTTATTAGAACTAGACTTTTTACTACAACTTGATATTCCTATTAATGTCATTACTGACAACATCAATGGCAAGGTTATAACTTTATTTACTTTCATACTATTAAAAAAAAGTGAGATTTAAGGTGACGCAATATAACAATTTACTGAAGAGATGCAATGTAAATTTAAATAAATTCACATTCTTTACATTCGCATCAATATTCACAACGCAAATTTATACTATTTATTATTTATTTTTATAGTAAAAGCTATATTTTTACCTAATTTACTGAATATAGTTTCATCTCTTTGCCCTAAAAAAAATGAAAAACCTGCTTTTATGTGCATTATTCTTACTTTCAATTACCTCTATTGCTCAAAATAGTGGTGATATTGTCATTGAATGGAATAAAAAAACAGCACTTCAGTACGGAAGCTCAACCATAAATATCCCGCAATTCAATGGAGATTCATTCCAATATGACCCTGCCAAAAAAGCCATTTTATACAGGAACAAAATAACAAACATAATTGCCTCAGAAGGAGCTTCCGTACTACTAGAAAACGTTGTTTACGAAAACATTGCCACAAATGACTTGGGAGACTTACTAAAAGAAAGCCTACCTAGAAGCCCACAAGCTTTTGTCAAAACTGCCCAATCAAGAAATAAGTTCGAAACTTTTTTATCAGTAACTCCAATTATAAATGATGAATTTGGACTCAGAAGAATTCGATCTTTTACCTACCAAATCGTAAATAACCAAAGCTCAAAAAATAACTTACAAAGCAAAACAACAAGTGCGATAACCAACTCCGTTCTTGCATCAGGTGATTGGTACCGATTTTACATTGAAAAATCAGGGGTATACAAGATTTCTAAAAAGTTTTTAGATGATCTAGGCATGAATACCAACTCCATAGATCCTAGACGAATTAGCTTGTATGGCGCAGGAGGCAGAATGCTTCCGCTATCTAACAATATTCCCTATCCTATCGACTTAACCGAAAACGCAATAAAGATTATAGGAGAGGACGACGGCACGTTCAACAACGAAGACTACATCTTATTTTATGGTGAAGGCATTGAAAACTGGAACTCAGAAAGCCAAACCAATCTTAACTTGTACGACAGCAAGTCCTACTATTACATTAGCACATCATCAGTCAATGGAAAACGAATCCAAAATAATGTCCAACCCACAGTAAATAGCACACTTCAACTCGATAGTTTTGATGACCATCAGTTTCACGAAATTGACGCAATCAACATTAGTAGACTAGGGAGACAATGGTTTGGCGAAGCATTTGATTTTAAATCTGAACAAGAATTTAGCTTCACCTTCCCCAATATCGACGCTACTATTCCTCTCAAAATTAGTGCAACATTTGCAGCAGCAGCCTTTACCCAAACTTCTTTTACTGTAAATGTAAATGGGCAAAATAATGGCAGCGCCTCCATAGCTGCGATTACTGCCAACTCTGGAATCAACTTTAATGTTGGCTCCTTACCCAACAACACTACCGCCACAGGAAGTGATAATACTACAATTAGAATTACCTACAATAATAATGGTGTGCCCGGATCCAAAGGGTATTTGGACTACATTAACGTAATCGCTAAAAGAAAACTTCAGGGCTACGGAAAGCAATTCCATTTTCAATACGACCTTGCAGCTAACAACTCAGGCGTTATTCAATATAATTTCAGCAACGCTGCCGGACTGAATGAAATTTGGGACATTACCGACCTAACCACCATCAGCACTATTTTAAATGACAAAAAAGATCTTTTGTCATTTAAGGCTAATTTAGGCATGCTAAAAAAATATATTGCGATTGATCCATCAGATTTCTATAGCCCTTTAAGAGAAAACAAAACTAAAATTCCGAATCAAAACATAAAAGGGACTATTTTTAAAAATAATCAAGGTCAATTTACCGATGTAGACTACGTAATAATTACGCCTACTAGCTTGAGCATGCAGGCCGAAAAATTAGCTAATTTCCATCGCTCCTATTCGAATCTAAATGTAAAAGTGCTTACTACCGAATCTATTTATCAAGAATTTTCATCAGGTAAACAAGACATTGCAGCAATACGTAACTGCATAAAATACATATATGACAATGCCTCCGCTGCTGATAAAAAATTAAAATACATTAATCTTTTCGGAGATGCCTCTTATGACTACAAAAACAGAATCCCAAACAATACCAATGTTGTTCCTATTTATCATGCTTTAAATAGCAATTCAATAGGAGAATCTTGCTTCGCTTCGGATGATTTTTACGGATTAATGGATGCAAATGAAGGCAATATCATTTCTTTTTTCGGAGGAATTGATATTACAGTTGGACGTATGTTAGTTAATGACGCGCTTCAAGCTGAGGAGATGGTCAATAAAGTGTTGCAATACCACGATACAAAAGCACTTGGCAATTGGAGAAATAACGTTGTCATAATCAGTGACGATTCTGACATCCCTTCCGATGCTAGTTTACAAGAGCGCCAAAATAATTTGGCAGATATGATTGCTACTAAGAAACCATTTTTAAATATAAATAAAATAATTTTGGACTCCTATGCCCAAGAAGCATCTGCAGGAGGATTTAGGTATCCCAAAGCTAGGACCGATATTTTCAATGCATTCGAAAAAGGTGCTTTAATCTTTAACTATCTTGGTCATGGAGGTGAGGACGGATTGGCAGCTGAACGGATTTGGGAAAAATCTGATAGCCAAAACCTAAGTAACCAATACAAATACCCGTTATTCATTACGATAACTTGTGAGTTTTCTCGATTTGACAATCCATACAGACCTACAGCAGGAGAATACACCTATTGGAATCCAAAAGGTGGAGCAATAGCCATGATAACCACCATCAGAGAAATATCGCAGTTTAATGGCGAAAATTTTAATGACAGATTAAATGCTACCCTACTATCGTATGACTCCAACGAATATACTTCAATTGCAGAGGCATTGCGAATTGCTAAAAACAACAATCCCAACTCCTCGACTAATGTGGTTTTTTACATTGGCGATCCAGCCATAAAATTAGCAATCCCGAAACCAAAAATCAGGCTGACTAAAGTAAATGATATACCTATTTCACAAACCATTGACGATTTAAAATCATTAGCACGGATTAAGCTATCTGGAGAAATAACAGATGAAAACGATACCCTACTAACTACTTATACCGGAACTGTGGCCACAGCAATTTTCGATAAAAATAGCACCCAAACCACCTTTAACAATGACAACAACAGCCCTCAAATTAATTTCACCACCTTAGGTGAAACAATCTTTAGAGGAAATGCATCTGTAACTAATGGGTTATTTGAGTTTAATTTTGTCGTTCCCAGAGACATTACGATCCCTCTCAACAATGGAAGAATTAGCTTTTACGCATCAAAAACGGGAACTACTGAAAACCAAACTGGATACGACACCACTATTAAGGTAGGCGGAATAAACCAAAATGCGGTTCAAGACAATATTAGTCCAAAAGTAAAGTTATATATGAATGACGAAACTTTTGTTTCGGGCGGGATAACAGACAGCTCTCCTTTTTTATTGGTTTTATTAGAAGATGAGAACGGGATAAACACCGCGAGCGGTATTGGTCACGATATTACCGCTGTTTTAGACGGAGATGTTAACAACACCTTTAAATTAAATGACTACTATCAAACCAATAGTGATGATTTTACGAAAGGCAGCCTGAGGTTCCCTTTAAGAAATATTGCTCCCGGTTTGCACACCATAGTCGTCAAAGCATGGGATGTATACAACAACCCTACCACTGTAGAGATTCAATTTTTAGTGGTTTCCGATGAAGGAATTACGCTAACAAACGTTCTTAATTATCCCAATCCTTTTGTAAATTACACTGAATTTTGGTTTACACACAACCGACCATTTGAACCGCTGGAGGTGCAAATACAAGTTATGACAATTACAGGAAAAGTGGTTTGGACAAAAAACCAATTAATTACAACGGATGGATTTTTGTCGAGAGAACTTACTTGGGATGGCAAAGATGATTTTGGAAGCAGAATAGGAAAAGGAGTTTACATCTATAAATTGACGGTGAAATCTAGCTTAACAAATAAGAAAACAGAAAAGTTTGAAAAACTTGTAATACTTTAAGAAAATACTATATTTGTCCAATGATTTTTAAAATTTAAAATGAAAAAAACACTATTTTTATTAATTTGCATTTACTCAATACAAAGCGTTACAGCGCAGGACAGAGTAATAACAACAGCATTACCCTTTTTACTTGTAGCTGCAGATGCGAGAGCAGCTGGAATGGCCGATAACGGTGTCGCTACTTCAACAGATGCTTTCTCCCAGCAGTGGAATCCTGCAAAATTTGCTTTTTCGAACGAAAAACACGGATTTTCAGTAAGCTACACACCCTATCTAACAGGTTTAGCGAATGACATTTCATTAGGACAAGCCACCTATTTTAACAAAATAAGCGAACGAGCAGCTTTCGCGGGAAGTTTGCGCTATTTTGGTTTTGGAGACATCGAATTACGACAAACAAGTGACCCAACAGAAGACGTAAGAATTGTATCTCCAAATGAATTTGCATTTGACGGCTCATACTCTTTGAAACTAAGTGAGAAATTTTCTATGGCAGTTGCTGGACGATACATTCGATCTAATTTAAAAGTAGGGACTGATACAGGAGATGCGACAGCAGCGAACACATTTGCGATCGACATCGCTGGTTTTTACCAATCCGAAGAAATTGCATACAATGAATTTAATGGTAGATGGAGAGCTGGATTTAACATTCAAAATATTGGACCTAAAATTAGCTATGACAATGATCAGATTAATTCTAACTTCATTCCTTCCAACTTAAAATTGGGTACTGGATTTGATTTCATTTTAGACGATTACAATAAGGTGGGTTTAAATGTTGAATTTAGCAAATTGTTAGTACCAACTCCTAAAGTTGGTTATAACGGAACTGCTTACACAGGAAAGGACATCAACAATGACGGTACGGTTGACGCAACTGATTTTGACCTAGCAACACAAGAATACAAATCTATTGGTTGGGTTTCTGGAATATTTAAATCATTTGGAGACGCACCATCAGGAATCAAGGAAGAAATTAAAGAGGTAACTTATTCAGTAGGCGCTGAATACTCCTATCAAGATTCATTTGCTATGCGCTTAGGTTATTTTCATGAAAGTCCTGACAAAGGAGCTAGAAGATTTTTCTCTTTAGGAGCCGGTTTTAAATACACCTCAGTTAATATTGACGTTTCTTATTTATTCTCAGCTTCAAAAATCCCTAATCCTTTAGAAAACACATTGCGTTTTTCTTTAACATTCAACTTTGGAGACAAATACGAAACGTATTAATTCAATATATACTCAAAATAATCATCCAAATTTCAGCAATTGAAATTTGGATTTTTTTTCCTCAAAACATTATGAAAAACATAACAATTACAACTGACTTATCAGTTTATAATGCAGTAACAGAACTTCCTGTTGCTACTCAAGAACTTATGGAGCAAGCAGTAGCTAGTAGAAAAAAAGCCTATGCGCCTTACTCAAAATTTAAAGTTGGAACAGCAATCCTACTGGACAATGGTGAAGTAATTCTAGGTTCCAACCAAGAAAATGCCGCCTACCCTTCTGGTCTATGTGCGGAGAGAGTAGCTATTTTCTACGCCGGATCTATGTATCCCGACGCCAAAATAGTTCAAATGGCTATAACAGCTGCTTCAGACACCAATAAAACAGAGTCACCAATTCCGCCTTGTGGCGCTTGCAGACAGTCTATTGCCGAATATGAAATAAAGCAAGAGCAACCTATCGAAATCTACTTTATGGGCGAATCAGGAGACATCTATAAATCATCTTCATTAAAAAACTTATTGCCTTTAATGTTCGATAAAAACTTCTTATAAAAAACCTAAAAATTAGCTTTTAAATTTTAGTTCTCAGTTGGAATGTCTTATTTTTGCGTTTCGCAAACTTGGATGAGGAACTTTTTTGCGTTATAGGTACTAATTGATAACACAATAAAACTTTAGCAAAAGAACATTAGAGATGAAAGAAGTTACAAAAGAGGTTTATTTAAAGTGGTATGAAGATATGCTACTGTGGAGAAAGTTTGAGGACAAACTTGCGGCATTATACATACAACAAAAAGTAAGAGGTTTTCTTCACTTATACAACGGCCAAGAGGCGGTCCTTGCTGGTGCGTTGCATGCAATGGATTTGACAAAAGATAAAATGATAACGGCTTATAGAAACCACGTTCAACCTATTGGTATGGGTGTAGATCCGAAACGTGTAATGGCTGAACTTTTAGGAAAAGTGACCGGAACGTCTAAAGGAATGGGTGGTTCTATGCATATTTTCTCAAAAGAACACCGTTTTTACGGTGGTCACGGAATTGTAGGTGGACAAATCCCGGTAGGAGCTGGATTAGCTTTTGCTGATAAATATTTTGAAACAGGTGGTGTAACTATGACCTACTTTGGTGATGGTGCTGCACGTCAAGGCTCTCTACACGAAGCTTTTAACATGGCTATGCTATGGAAATTACCAGTAGTTTTTATTGTAGAAAACAATGGATACGCAATGGGAACTTCAGTAGAAAGAACAGCAAATCATACTGATATCTGGAAATTAGGTTTAGGTTATGAAATGCCTTGTGGACCAGTTGACGGAATGAATCCTGTAAAAGTTGCTGAAGCCATGACAGAAGCAATTGATAGAGCACGTCGCGGAGACGGACCTACTTTCTTAGAAATGAAAACGTACCGTTACAGAGGACACTCAATGTCTGATGCGCAATTGTACCGTTCTAAAGAAGAAGTAGAAGAATACAAAAAAATCGATCCAATTACACAAGTTTTAGATGTAATCATGGAAAACAAATACGCTACCGAAGAAGAAATCGAACTAATTGAACAAAGAGTAAAAGACCTAGTTCAAGAGTGTGTTGATTTTGCTGAGGAGTCTGATTATCCACCAGTACAGCAATTGTACGACGTGGTATACGAACAAGAAAACTATCCATTCATCCCTCATAAACTATAATTATGGCAATCAAAGTAACAATGCCTCGATTGAGCGACACTATGACGGAAGGAACAGTAGCAACTTGGCTTAAAAACGTAGGAGATAAAGTAAGCGAAGGAGACATCCTAGCAGAAATAGAAACAGACAAAGCGACAATGGAATTTGAATCCTTTAATGAAGGGATCCTATTACATATTGGAATACCTGCTGGAGAAACTGCACCAGTAGACTCTTTACTAGCAATTATTGGTAAAGAAGGAGAAGACATTTCAGCATTATTGGCTGGAGGAGATGCTCCTGCAACTGAAAAAACAGAAGAGCCAGCAACTAGCGAAGCACCAAAAGAAGAAACTTCAACTAAATCAGCTGCTTTACCAAAAGGAGTTGTTGTAGTAACTATGCCGCGTTTAAGTGATACGATGACCGAAGGTACCGTAGCAACTTGGTTAAAGAATGTTGGAGAC
>NZ_JAQWTM010000131.1 GCF_029242675.1 Flavobacterium sp. | reverse complement strand
GGGTTGTCCTGCAAGTGCATCTATTACAATTGCGCAACCTTCAGCTTTAGCGCTAACAGCGGTTGCTACTAACGTTAATTGTAACAATTTCAACTCTCAAATTACTGCTACTGCTACTGGCGGAACAGCTAATTATACGTATGCTGCTGTTAAAACAACTGCAACAGCACCTACTACATTTGGAGTTAATCCAGTAGTAGTGAATACTAACTCAGGAACTGATCTAGTTTGGGATGTGTATGCAAAAGATGCTAACGGATGTATCACATTTACAACCATAAACGTAGTAAGGGATCCTTTGCCAGGTGTCTCGGTTGTAGTAGACAATCAATGTACTGGATCAGGAAGTTCATTTACAATAACTGCTACACCAACGGCTGCTAGTTTAACACCAGTAAGCTACGGCATAGGTGGTCCAACAGGAGCTTTTCAAACAAATCCAACCTTCACCGTACCAGCAGGAACATATACTGTGTACATTAAAGATAAAAACGGATGTACAGCAGCGGCAACGCCAATCACTGTTTATCCAAAATTGAGTCTTATAGGGGCAGGTACCAAAACATTAGATTGTAATACCGCTGGCCCAAATGCAACAATAACAACAACAATAACTGGTGGAAAAGCCAATTATAATTATACCATTGCTAACGGAGTTGGTACAACAGTAGCAACAGGTAGTGGCATTACAGGACCAACAATTACCTATACTGGAGCAGCTGCTGATACCTATACTGTATCAGTTACTGACGCCAATAGTTGTTCAGCAACAACAACTATTACTGTAGCACCAATAACACTTCCTACGGTAACAGCAGTACAAATTAATGTAAGTTGTAACGCAGGATCAGACGGATCAGTTACGCTAACAGGCGCAGGAGGTTCAGGCGGATATACGTACAGCAGTGACAATAGTACTTATGTATCAACGGCTACTTTTTCAGGACTAGCAGCTGGAACTTACACTTTTTATGTAAAAGACAGCAAAAGCTGTACAGGAGCGGTAAGTGTTACTATTACACAACCAGCCAATGCTTTAGCTGCCACTGTAGTTGAAGTTCCTTTTAGTTGTAGCACAACTAATGCTAAAGTAGCAGGAACGATAACTATAAATGCCACAGCAGGAACAGCACCTTACACTTATAGTTTAAACGGTGGAGCATTTACAGGTAGTAATGTTTTGACTTTAAATGACAATGGTTCAGATCAAGATTATACCTATACCGTAAAAGATGCGAAAGGTTGTTTAATAAGTGGATTAGGGAAATTATTGCGTCTAAACCCACCAACTGATTTAGACTTTGTACCATCAGGACCAATAACATGTTCCACTACAAGTATTTCGGTACAATTAACCGCTACGGCTGGAGTAGCTCCTTTAGCATACAGCATAGTATCAGGTCCCGTAGTGAATGCTACAGGAGCTTCAACGGGTAATTTTACAGGACTTACTCCAGGTACTTATGTCTTTAGAGTAATCGATGCGAATGGATGTTATTATTCTGAATCATACACTATTGCTCCAGTAACACCAATTGTGGCAACTGCTACTAAATTAACGGATGTTGATTGTTTTGGAAATAGTACAGGTTCTATTCGTTATAATGTGAGTGGCTTTGGGTCGGGAACATACAGCTACACTGTAAATGGTGGTGCTCCAGTAACAGGTCAAACAGCTAGCAATTTTAATTTAACAGGCTTAGCAGCGGGAACATATGCTGTAGTATTTACAGATAATACTACAACTTGTACTTCCTCAACTTCTATTACGATTAATCAGCCAGCGGCAGCATTATCAGCAACCTATACTACGGTGAATGCTAATTGTAATATCCCTACAGCTAGAGTAACAGTTACGGTAGCAGGAGGAACAGCAAGTTACCGCTATTCATTTGTTACTTCTAGCACTACTCCTGGAACGTATGGAGCTAGTAATGTGGCTAATTTAAATCCAACGACAAGTACAAGTTGGTATGCTCATATTATTGATGCCAACAATTGTACTTTTAGATTGCCAATTACAATTGCAAGTGACCCAACGCCAACAGTTACTGCCTCAGCTGCTGGACAGTGTTTAGGAGCGGGAACATACACGATAACTGCCAACAATACAACTACGCCAGTCTCAGGAATAGTTACTCCTATAACGTACAGTATTAACAACGGCGCTTCATACCAAGCAGTAAACACATTTACAGTTACAACGGCAGGTACTTATATAATCTTAATGAAAGATGGAAACGGTTGTATTGCTACAAGTAATACCGTAACGGTAAATCCTAGATTAACGTTAAGTGCGGTTTTAGACAAAGATATTACGTGTAGCTTGCCTGCTGCTGCTCAAATTACATTGAATGCAGTTGGAGGAAACGGAAGCTATACTTATACAAGTAGTCCTGCAACAGGAACATTTGCTGGGAATGTATTTACTACAAGTACCCCAGATAGTTATACCTTTACGGTAACAGATACTAGCGGTAATTCATGCACCGCAAGTACAACTACGGCTATTGTTATCACAACGCCGGTAAAGCCAGATATTACTGGCATAGCACAAACCCAAACTATTAAATGTAATGGGGATGCAACTGGTGCTTTTAAAGTTACAATTGATGCTACTCAAGGTGTGGCACCATTTCAATACAGTATTGATGGAACTACTTTTCAAACTTCAGATACCTTTACAGGATTAGTGGCAGGAACCTATACCGTTACACTTAGAGATGCTAAAGGATGTATAGACACAGATAGTATTATCATTGCACAACCAACGCCGATTTTTATTGACCTTACTGTAATTCCAATTCAATGTGGTGCTGCTGGTCTTTCAAAAGGCTCTATTATTATTAATAAAATTACAGATGGTGTAAGTACCGTTGGTGGCTCAGGTGGAACTCCAGGGTATACCTACTATGTGACCGGTATTAATGGCTATAACATGATGGAAGCTAATCCTACTGGAGATTTTTCAACCACCTTTGATGTTGTAGATTTTGGTTTCTATCAAATAAGAGTTGTGGATGCCAATGGGTGTCAACAAATTATAAATGACGTACTTGTTGCATCAGATCCAAAAGATTTAGACATTGTAATTAATAGCACTGTTGATTGTACAACCGGCGGTACAGCAACAGTTAAAGTTGCTGGGCCTTTAGCGAGCTCTGGACCTTTTCATTTCAATATCTACAACGGTCCAGGCCAAGTTTGGACAGCTGATGGAACTGCTGGATGGCAAGGAGAAAGTCCTGCGGGTTCTAAAGGAACAACTTTTACTGGCCTACTGCCAGGAGTGACCTATACTTTTATCGTTTATGACGAAGCGACCAATTGTTATTATTATGAAACTGCGGCTACTCCAGTTCCTTCAAATTCATCTCTTACAGTCGCTAACGTAGTTCCCAAAAACATCACGTGTACAGGAAGTGCTGATGGAAATGTATCGTTTGATGTAGCGAATTCAAGTGCGGCATCTGTTGACTACACTTATGAAATATTTGAAGCGTTTACCAATATATCTCAATATCTTTCTGGAACATTTACAGTAGCTGCTTCAAGCACGGTTACTGTTCCAAATATACCTATTACACTAGGGGTGGGCAGTTATTACGTTTATGTTAGAGAAACTTCAGGACCTAATGCAGGCTGTGGTAATACTTCTATAAATTTCAGTATCAAAGAATCGCCCGTATTATTATCGGTAACAGCAACATTAATTAAAAACTCAAACTGTACAGATCAGGGTATCATTTCGGCAGAAGCCAAAGATGGAACAGGACCGTATATGTATCAAGTTACCACTTCGGCTACACCGCCACTAGCTTCAGATACAAATTGGGTTTCTGGAAATACCTTTACAAGGCCAGGCTCAATTGCTGGAATACTTTATTATGTGTACGCTAAGGATGCTTACGGTTGTATAAAGTTTGATACCGTAACGGTATTTGCAGATGCAGAGCCAACGATTAACACTCCAGCACCAATATGCTATGACGGTACAGACTTTACTATAACTATATCAGGAACGGTAGATCCAGCAGTAGTAGGCGCAGCTACTTATAGTATCAACGGAAGTGCTTTCCAGACAAGTACTGATTTTACATTCAACGCTGCGGCTACGTACAATTTAGTGATCAAAGACGGCAATGGCTGTACTGCAAATATAGATTACATTGTGTATCCACAATTAGCAGCAACGGCTACATTGACCAAGCCATTAGATTGTACTGCAACTCCAGATGCAGAAATCAGAATAACAACCACGGGAGGAAATACAAATCCAACTGCTAGTTATACCTATGAAGTTTCGTTTAATGGCGCAGCCAATGTAGCAGCACTTAATCCATATACTGCGACAGCAGCAGGAACGTATGTCTTTACGGTAACAGATGCCAATAATGCTACCTCGTGTACAACAACAGCCAGCATCACACTAGACGCAATTCCTGTACCAACACTTACCCCTACACTTACAGATGTAAGTTGTAATGGTGACAGCGATGGAACGATAACTGTGGACGTTACAGGAGGCGTAGGTCCATTTACCTATACTTTAGCCAGTACACCTGCAAATACTACTGGAGATGCAAGTGGTATTTACACAGGGTTGTCATATGGTACCACTTATGAAGTAACAGTAACTGATTCTAATGGTTGTACCTATTTAAGCGGTCCATTGACAGTTGATGAGCCTGCTATTTTAACAGCTACGGATACTTTTACACCCAATACAAGCTGTAGTACTACTACTGTAATTACAGTTTCCGCTAATGGAGGAACACCATCGGGAGTATTAACCGGTTACACTTATAATTTTGAGGGCTTAGGTTACACTACGGATAATACATACACAGTAAATAATACAAATACGGCTACTACCGTAAATTATACTGTAAAGGACGCTAATGGTTGTGAGACAGCCTCAAAGGCTGTAATTACTCCAGCACTAACACCACCGACCGATTTAGATTTTGTAGTAACCACAGCACCAACATGTCCAGCCAATACAGCTACGGTTGAAGTTACGGCTACTGGAGGATTGGGTGCATTGGATTTTGATATTCTATCTTTTAATGGAACGGCAACTACGCTATATCCTACAGTAACTACTGCAGGAAGTGGGACAGCAGCAAGTTTTGCAGGCTTGCCTCCAGGAGATTACGTATTCCAAGTAACAGACGAGAACGGTTGTACATACCAAGAGTTATTTACAGTAGTGGCAGTAACGCCTATAGCTATTGTAAGTGCACTTGTAAATGACATTACGTGTAATCCAGCTAATGCAGGTACAGCTAATGGTTCGGCTACTTTTACGGTAACCGGATTTAGTAGCACAGGAAATTATTCTATTGCTGTAACTAGTGTTCCAGCAGGCTTACCATTTGCACAAACAGCTTCTGGTGATGTGATAACCCTAACAGGTTTATCAGTAGGAACTTATACGGTTACGGTTACCGATAATACAACTTTGTGTGAAGCAGATGCATCAATTACGATAACAGAGCCAGATCCAATTGATTTCACATTGACAGCTACTAAAGTATATTGTTCACAATATATTTCACAAATTACTGTAAGCGGTGTGACAGGTGGCACAGGAATATACAGCTACGCAGTGGTTGCTGGCGGAGCAGTAGCACCAACAGCGTACAGTAACAGTTCAATACGCGCGGTAGATACCAGCAACGGTACTATTTTAACTTGGGATGTATATGTAAAAGATGCAAATGGTTGTATCGCGATACGAAGCGTAACGATTGATAACAATGTACCACCAACTATTACAGCCCCAGTAGCACAATGTTTTGTTGGATCTGCTTTAACAGTTGATCTAGACACAGTAACTAGCGTATATGGTGGAACTAAGTTCTACACTGTAGATGGTGTGGCATTAGCAACTTCAACGGCAACATTTACAGCCGCAGGAACGTATGTTTTAGGAATTAAAGATGACAATGGTTGCGAAGCTTTTGTTAATTATACCATCCAACCGCAATTGTTAGCCAATGCAGTATTAACCAAAGATTTGTATTGCGCAGCTCCGATTAATGCTACGATTGATGTAACAATTTCGGGCGGAGTTGGACCATATACTGTTCAAACGATATTAAATGGAGTGCCAACAGGAGCGCCAGTTTCGGCAGTTGCTGGACCAGTATACTCAGCTTCCGTAGGAACAGTAGGCACATACTCTTTCACAATTTCAGACAGTGCTTCACCAGCATGTTCTGTAACCACAAATACGGTTGAAGTAACTACACCAGCAACACCAACATTTACATCAACAAAAATTGATGTAACTTGTAATGGTGGTGCGGATGGAACCATCACCTTTACCGCTGCAAATGGAGTAGCACCGTATAGCTATGTTTTGAGTGGAACAGGAACAAATAATTCTGGTGACTCTAGCGGAGTTTATAGTGGTCTACCAGCAGGTTCTTACACGGTAGTTGTCACAGATGCAAAAGGATGTACCTCTGCAGCAGCGACAGCAATTACTATTAGTGAGCCAGCAGTGGTCTCTGCAAGCATTAGCGTAACAACTGGACTATCATGCGGTGCAGGAAATGCAACGCAAGCAGCAACGGTGACAGCTTTAGGTGCTGGTGGTACAGGTCCTTACCAATTTAATTTTAACGGTCAAGGATTTACCTCAAGTAATACATTTGTCACTAATAGCTCTGGAACGGTTAGTGTTATAGCTAAAGATGCTAACGGCTGCACATTTGCGACAGCAGTGACAACAATTGTCGATGCTCTTGATCCTCCAGTTATAACAGGAATCACAGGAACACCTATTTATTGTTTACCAATTTCTAGTCAAACTAGTACGGTTACGGTTGCTACCTCTAACGGAGTAGGAACGCTTAGTTATGCTATTCTTGAACCGGCTTCGGCTACTACAAATACTTCGGGAGCTAGTTCAGGTGTATTTGATTCATTAGCAGCAGGAACTTATTTATTCCAAGTTACGGATGCTAACGGATGTACCGATGAGCAATACTACACGGTTGATGATGTAGTTAATATCACAGTTACAGGACAAGTAGAAAGTGATGTAGCCTGTAAAGGAGACAGTACAGGTGCTGTATCGTTTACGGTAGATAATTTTGTAAGTACTTACAGTTACACTATAAATGGCGGAAGTGCCATATCAGGGCAATCAGCCGCGGTAATTAGCTTGACAGGATTAGCTGTGGGGTCGCAGCAAATTGTTGTAACTGATGAAACCTCATTATGTACAGCAACTTTTACTGTGACAGTATCAGAGCCAGCTATTGCATTAAGTGTTGTAGCCACTTTAGATAAAAATGCCAATTGTAATACAGGTGCAGTAGTTAGCGCTGTTGCTTCAAATGGAACAGCGGGTTATACTTATGCTTTTGCTTTGGCTTCAGCCGGGGCGCCAGCAGCTGGAGATTATACCGCTGCAAGTACTGTAGTATTAGATCCTCTTTTAGGAATTAATTGGATAGCTTACACCAAAGATGCTAACGGATGTATCGCTCAGGATGCTATTACATTACTAATTGATCCGTTGCCTACCATTACAAGTTTGCCAAATGTTTGTTTCCAAGGAGCACCAATAACCATAACTATTAATGGCTCAGGCGTAGGACCGTTGCAGTATAGTATAGGTAATGGTTACCAACCATCAGCTGATTTTGTACTAAATGCAGCAGGAACTTATCAATTGTATGTGCAAGACGCTAATGGCTGTATTGTACAAGAAACGTATACACTTTTACCACAATTGTTATTAGATGCTACACTTACACAAGATTTGACATGTGATGTAGATGCATCGATAACTCTAACAGCAAGTCAAGGTAGCGCTCCTTACACTTTGTATGAGGTTACAACAGATGGAACTACTTTTACCGCTATAACGGCACCAGTGTCACCATATGTAGTTACCGTTGATGGTACCTATCAATTTAGAGTAACGGATTCGCAGGGCTGTCAAGCTTTATCGCAAGCAGTGATTGTGACGGCAAAAACGAGTCCTACATTTAGCACAACCAAGACTGATGTTACTTGCATAGGCGGTAATAACGGTGTAATAACAGTTACAGCAGCTAACGGAATTGCGCCTTACAGTTATGCCATAAATGGAGGTACGCCACAGTCATCAAATGTATTCCCTAATTTAGTAGCGGGTACGTATACAATTGAAGTAAAAGATGCAAAAGGATGCTTCCCAGCAACCCAAGATGTAATTATAGCTGAGCCTACTGCAATCGCGGCAAATATTGCTGTAACAACTGCATTATCATGTGGTGCAGGGAATGCAACACAAGCAGCGGTAGTAACAGTTACGGTTACTACTGGGACAGGAACAGCGCCTTATCAATATAGTTTTGATGGTGGTGCAAATTACCAAGATGACAACACCTTTACCACCTCTACAGCAGGCACAGTCACTGCTTACGTAAGAGATGCTAATGGTTGTAATATTGCTGCGCCAGTTTCAGTGGATGTCGATGCTCTTGATCCCCCAGTTATAACAGGAATCACAGGAACACCTATTTATTGTTTACCAATTGCTAGTCAAACTAGTACGGTTACGGTTGCTACCTCTAACGGAGTAGGAACGCTTAGTTTTGCCATTTTAGAGCCAGCATCGGCTACTACAAATACTTCGGGAGCTAGTTCAGGAGTATTTAATATGCTAGCAGCAGGAACTTATTTATTCCAGGTTACGGATGCTAACGGATGTACAGATGAGCAATACTACACGGTGGATGATGTAGTTAATATCACAGTTACAGGTCAAGTTATTAAAAACGTTGCTTGTGTGGGTGATGCTAATGGTGAGATTGAATTTAAAGTAGCTAATTATAGCGGTACGTATTCAGTAGCATTATCACCAAGTTCAGGAACACTAAGTCAAAGTGGAGATACCGTAACAGTCACAGGATTATTAGCAGGAACTTATACGTTAAGAGTAACAGATAATGTGACTAATTGTTTCTCAGAGGCTACTGTAATTGTCAATGAGCCTACCGCATTAAACCTGACCGAAGTATTAAATGTTAATGCAACATGTACTACTGATGCGAGGGTAACGGTTGCAGCAAATGGTGGTACACCGCCTTATTTATATGCATTTGTACCAAGTACTGTAACGCCAGTAAGTACAGATTACACAGATGCTACAACTGCAAGTTTAGATAAAACAATAGCAAACTGGAACGTCTATGTAAAAGACAATAACAACTGTGTAACGATATTGCCAGTAGTTATTGCTACGGATCCACTTCCGTCAGGAATTACAATTTCTGGCTTAAGCCAATGTCCGTCTGCGACGAACGATTACACTTTTACTGTTAACGTAGCATCAGGAGTAGGGCCATACCAATACAGTATTGGAGCAGGTTTCCAAACTAGTCCTAGTTTCACAGTAACTAATACGGGTGTCTATAATGTTACTGTTAAAGATGCTAACGAATGCGAGGTTATCATACCAGCATTAGTAAGTATTCTTGCACCACTCGATTTAAGCGCTATAGTTACCACGTTACCAAGTTGTAATGTTAATGATGGTGTTGTTGATGCTACTGTTAGTGGCGGATCGGGATCAGGTAACTATCAGTTTTCAATAGATGGTGGAACGCAATTTACGGCAGATAGTTACTCCTTTACAGGATTAGCGCCAGGGCTTCACACTGTTCTTGTTCGTGATGTTGTAACAGGTTGTACAGATCAACTTACAGTAAATCTAGAATCAGCTACTATAGTAACAGGCTTATCACTTGCTACTACTCCAGTAAGTTGTTTTGGCGGTAACAATGGTTCTATCACTGCTACTATTGCAACTCCTTCTGCAGGTATCAACGATAATCCGGTATACACTTACGCTCTGAACGGAACTACCGTAGGAGGAGCGACCGTTACTGTTGTTGCGTCGCCAAGTAACGTATTCGATGATCTTCAAGCAGGTACGTATACTGTAACAGTTACTTCAGCTAGAGGATGTACTGCTACTGCAACAATCGATGTTGTAGAGCCTGTAATCATAACAGTACCTGCACCAGTTGTCACACAATTTGCTTGCGTGGCAGGAACGAATGCTTCCAACTATGCTTCAATTTCGGTTTCGAATGTAGCAGGTGGTTCAGGAACTTATGTTATTTATGAATTTATTAAAGGGTCAACAGTAGTTCAAAGAGGTCCTGAAACCGTTTATATCGAGTCAAATTATGCAGGAGGTTTGTATACCGTAAATGTCTACGATACTAACAATTGTGTGGGTTCAACTACGAATTCGATTTCAATAGCGGCATATACTGCCTTGGATAAAATTTCTGTAATCGTAGATAGACCGATTACTTGTAATAATTTAGAAGATATTACTGCTACTGCTGTTGACGCAGCAGGAAATCCAATTACAGGTATTCAGTATACATTAGTTGATGATTTAGGGACGATATCAGTAGTCAATTCTACTGGTGTGTTTACTAATTTGAATATTGGTAATTACATTATCACAGCCCTTACTACGGCAACTAATTGTAGTGTACAAACAGTTCATTATATCAACGAGCCAAATACCTTTATTCTTCAAGCAGTTAAAACAGCAGATGTTGTTTGCTTTGGTTCAAATGAAGGTGCGGCCACGATTACACTTATTGATACACAAACTAACCCTATGAACGATGCTGGTGCATTTACATATACTGTATCAGGTCCAACACCTAGTTCAGGAACTTCTGCCGTTGCAGGGCCTTTAAATCTTACAGGTTTGACAGCTGGTGAGTATACAATAACGGCTCGTTTAGATAATACTCCGTTCTGTACTGTATCAACTATATTTTCTATAAATCAGCCAGTTCAAGCGCTTGAAATTACGGAGACCCATACCGCTATTACTTGTATTGCAGGTAATAATGATGGATCAATAGTAGTTACAGCAACGGGTGGATGGCCTGGAGAGTATCAATACGAGGTACTAAAAGATGGGTTCTTGTTTAGCCCATACAGTGATAAAACAGATTACAATGATTTAGTGGCAGGAAGCTATACGATTAACGTTAAAGACAGTAAAGGCTGCGTTGATTCAGTTATTGTTGACTTAGTAGTACCAACTCCAATTTCACTTACTGTTACCCCAGCTACGCAATTATTGTTGTGTTTAGGAGATGAAACCGGAACAGTGGAAGCGACAATGGTAAATGGTGGACAAGGAAGTAACTATACTTATACTTTAAATTATTTGTCACTGAACCCTGTAGTTTCTTCAGGACCGCAACAATCTCCACTATTTGCTAATTTGGGTGCAGGAAGCTACTCTATAACGGTTACTGATGGTTACAATTGTAGTACAGAGTCTGCTTCTGTAGTTATTAACGAGCCTACAGAAGTAAAGGCCGATTTAGTGCTTTCAAGAACTCCAACATGTTTAAGTTCTGCGCAAATCACTCTTACTGCTTCAGGAGGAACTGCTCCTTACCGATATAGCGCTGATAATATTAATTTTATCCCGTTCACTTCTGGTGGCTCGACAACACTAAATGTTGGACCAGGCACCTACAGTTACTATGTTAAGGATTCTAACGACTGTGTCGCTTTCCTTTCAAATGATATTGAAGTTGAAGCCGTACCTGTTTTAACAGTAGCTCTTGACCTAAGTAATGCTAAAGTAAACTGTTTTAATGATGATAAAGGTGTCATAGTAGCAAAAGCGACAGGAGGTTTAGGGAATTATGTTTATACTTTATACAATGGTTCAGGTCTTGCAATTATTCCAGCACCTACGCAAAGTGTTCCAGGACGTTTTGATGGTTTACGCGCTGGTTTCTATCAAGTTCGTGTTCAAAGTGGTTCAGACTGTTCAGTTAGTTCAGCTGTTGAGGAAGTGAAACAACCTGTAGCCCCAATTTCTTTTACTCCCACAATAACGAATGTGTCTTGTTTTGGAGGAAACGATGGAAGGATTGAGATAGTAGCGACTGGAGGTACAGGCCAAATAATTTATTCTATTTCTCCTGATTCAAATCAATTCTTTACTACTGGAGTTTTTGATAAATTAGCGGCAGGTAATTACCAAATTGTAATTCAAGATGAAGCCGGATGCTATGAAACGTATAACTTTAGGATAAATGAGCCACCTATATTACGTGCTAACCTAGTTGCAAATTCTATAATTCCAGAAATTTGTAGCGGAGACAAAGATGGTTCGTTTAGTATTGAAATTCAAGGTGGTACCGCTCCTTACAAAGTAAGTTTAGACAATAGAACAGGAACATATACGCAAGGGACAATAGGCCAATCGGAATTTGATTTTATTGATATCTCAGGAGGTAAGCATACTGTTTATTTTGTAGATGCTGCAGGATGTAATTCGGAAATTGAGGTTATACTACCTGATGCAGTACTAATTACTCCTGTTGCTGATTTGATCTATGATTGTGTTGATAATAAGCAGGCGAATAGAGTAATAGTTACCTATGATAACAGTAATGATCCAGTTGATCTAGATTTTGATTTAGATGGATCAGGAAATTATCAAGCAAGTAATGTTTTCAATGACTTAGCTCCTGGATCACATTTTATAAATGTGAGACATACAAATGGCTGTACTCAATCGACAATTCCTTTTACTGTAGATGCAGTCGCACCGTTATCTTTGGTTATTGCAGATGGTGATTTGAATCAAATTAAAGCAAGTGCGGCGGGAGGCGCAGGTGGATACGAATATAGTTTTGATGGAGAAAGTTTTTCAAATCAAGATACATTTGTGTTTTATAAGTCAGGTAATTATACCGTAATTGTAAGAGATAAAAATGGTTGTACAGCAACCGTAAACCGTGATTTCACATATATAGACATTTGCATACCTAATTATTTTACTCCTAACGATGATACTGTTATGGATACATGGGCTCCAGGTTGTACTATTAACTATCCTAATTTGACTTTTGCTATTTTCGATCGATATGGTCGAGAGATTGCAAGATTAAGGTTAGGCGATAAGTGGGATGGAAAATACAAAGGAGCAGAGCTTCCATCAGGAGATTACTGGTATGTATTAAAATTAAATAACAATAAAGATGATCGGGAATTTGTTGGTCACTTTACATTGTATAGGTAACAAAATTTATAAAATAACGTTGTCTATAAAATAGCTAATTATGAAAAAAATAGTAATATCATTTTTTCTTCTGACTGTAACTATTTCAAGCTACAGTCAGGAGTTAAATTTACCTGTATTTACGCAGTATCTTGCAGATAATCCTTTTGTCTTATCTCCTGCTTATGCGGGTATTGGGGATAACCTTCGAATTAGAGCAAATGGTTTAACACAGTGGGTGGGTATCAAAGATGCTCCTGATAATCAATCTATATATGCTGATTTTCGATTAATGGATCGCTCGGGAGTTGGGATATCTTTTTACAATGATAAAAATGGATATACTAGCCAAACTGGAGCTAAGGTGTCTTTTGCGCATCATTTAATTTTAGATTATTATTCAAAACAATATTTGTCATTTGGTATTTCATACAACTACAATAATTTTAAAATTGATATTAACGAATTTAGGCCAGATGTTCAAAATCCAGTTATCGATCCTTCAATAACAAACAATAGATTTGTAGCCAACAACAATTTTGATGTGAGCGCATTATACAGAAACAAAGGTTTTTACGCTGCCTTTAATGCAAGTAATATCTTAGATAAAAACACCGATAAATTTACAGGCATAGAACCTATTTTACTCCGAAACTATCAGGTATATACCGGAATGGTGTTTAATGGAGGATCAAATCGAGAGGAGTTCGAACCCTCTGTTTATTATCAATATTTCGTGAGTGATAAAAGATCTAGTACGGATATTAATTTTAAGTATCGTAAATACAATCGTTATGAAGATTATTTTTGGATTGGAGCATCGTATCGTTTTTTAAATGATCAACCCTTAAAGCCTCTTAATTTAGGTCCTATGTTAGGATTTCAAAAGTCTGGTTTTTATTTGGGGTATTCTTATCAAATAACCATGAATCAACTTTCTTCTTTCAATTCTGGCACACACATGATTACAATTGGTTTCGATTTCTTGCAAGGAATTAGCGATTGCCCTTGTACACAGAGTCCTGTTCATGATTAAATTTTAATTTTTAAAATAAGTTAGTCATTACAGTCAATTTTATTCTAATTGTTTTTTAAAATAATTAGCATTTTAATATCACAATCTTATTTACATCGATTTCGCTGTGTTTTCCGTTTTTTTAATGCTTTTTGCAAATTTAATACTAGTCTAAAAGTTCTATATTTGTTGTTCTTTTACAACAAACTAACTTAAAATAAGGATTAGATGAAGACTTTAAACGACTTTGATTTTAAAAATAAAAAAGCAATCATACGTGTTGATTTTAATGTACCGCTTGACGAAAACTTAAAGGTAACTGATGCGACGCGTATCGAGGCTGCCAAACCTACTATTGATGCCATTCTTGCTCAAGGTGGTAGCGTAATTTTAATGTCACATTTAGGGAGACCTAAAGGAGTAGAGGAGAAGTATTCCCTTAAACCAATTGTAGCAACAACATCGCAAATTTTAGGAGTACCAGTTCAGTTTGCTTCTGATTGTATTGGAGAAGAAGCGAAAACAGCGGCAGCCAATTTAAAGGCAGGAGAGGTTTTACTACTTGAAAATTTACGTTTTTATCCTGAAGAAGAAGCGGGCGATGTTGCTTTCGCAAAAAAACTTTCGGAATTAGGAGATATTTATGTGAATGATGCTTTTGGTACAGCTCACAGAGCGCATGCCTCAACAACAATTATTGCGCAATTTTTCCCAACTGAAAAGTGTTTTGGAACCTTATTGGCTAAAGAAATTGAAAGTTTAAATAAAGTACTAAAAAATAGCGAAAAACCAGTAACAGCAGTTCTTGGAGGTTCTAAAGTCTCATCTAAAATTACGGTTATTGAGAACATTCTTGATAAAGTAGACCACATGATTATTGGTGGCGGAATGACTTTTACTTTTGTGAAAGCGTTAGGTGGAAAAATTGGAGATTCTATTTGTGAAGATGATAAAATGGAGTTGGCTTTAGAGATTTTAAAATTAGCGAAAGAAAAAGGGGTTCAAATTCATATACCTGTGGATGTTATTGCAGCAGATGCTTTTTCGAACACGGCTAATACTAAAATCGTAGATGTAAATGAAATTCCTGATGGATGGCAAGGTCTTGATGCTGGTCCTAAGTCATTAGAAAATTTTGAAAAGGTAATTATGGAGTCTAAAACCATTTTATGGAACGGTCCACTTGGTGTTTTCGAAATGGAATCTTTCGCTAAGGGTACTATTGCTTTAGGGAACTTTATAGCGGCATCTACTGAGCAAGGGGCTTTTTCTCTTGTAGGCGGAGGTGATTCAGTTGCTGCCGTAAAACAATTTAATCTTGAAGATAAAATGAGTTATGTTTCTACTGGAGGTGGCGCGATGTTAGAAATGTTAGAAGGTAAAACTTTACCCGGTATTGCTGCAATTTTAGATTAAATATTGCGTTTTTAACAATATTTATTGATTTTTTCAGTTGTAACCTATTAAGTTTGTAAAAAATGATGTTTTAATCATTTATAATTAAGTAAGTTGACTGTGAAAATGAGCGTAAAAAATACCATCGTAACTGCACTATTATTTATAACAATTCCTTTGTTTTCGCAACAGAATAGCGAGAGCAAAGGAATTTTTATTAAAGAAAAAAGCCAATCCTATCTTGATTCTATCAAAAAAAGTTTTGTTAAAGACGCCATGGCTTCCTGCGTTGATAGCCTCTGGATGAAGGAATTGACTGATTTAGACTTGTATAATGACATCACTAATGATATAACAAATATCAATACTGATGTAAAAGTAGATTATGAATTGTCTACAGATTTATTAAAAGCAAGACTCGAGGCAATGAACGCGAAATCTCCTTTTAGGATTGAGTACAATCAGAGCTTAGAAAACGTTATTAAGTCTTTTTTAAAAAACAGAAAAAAAGCATTTGGCCGATTAATGGCTATTTCAGAATATTATTTTCCACTTTTCGAAGAAGAGTTCGCTAAGCAGAATGTTCCTCTAGAAATAAAATATTTGGCGGTTGTGGAATCGGCTTTAAACCCGAAAGCAGTTTCTAGAATGGGCGCTACCGGACTTTGGCAATTTATGTATCAAACCGGAAAGCAATACAATCTAAAAATCGATTCATACATAGACGAACGTAGTGATCCGCTTAAAGCTACTGCTGCTGCTGCAAAATACATGTCGAATATGTATGGTATTTTTGGTGATTGGGAGCTCGTTTTGGCTTCATACAATTCAGGACCAGGTAACGTATCTAAAGCGATAAGACGCTCTGGTGGAAAGCAAGATTATTGGAGTATTAGGAACAATCTACCCAAAGAAACGCAGGGTTATGTTCCCGCTTTTTTAGCTACAATGTATTTGTATGAGTATCGTAAAGAACACGGAATAATTCCTGATCGTGCTGTTGTGCAACATTTTGCTACTGATACAGTAATGATCAAAAAAGAAATGTCGTTTAAACAAATCTCTGATTTGCTAGATGTTCCGGTTGCACAATTACAATTACTTAATCCATCGTATAAGCTTAACATCGTTCCTGCCTACAGTGATGAGAAACATTTTTTGCGTTTGCCAAATGATAAAATAGCACTATTCACATCCAATGAGGATAAATTGTATGCCTACGTTCAATATCAATTAGACGAAAAAGAAGCTCCTTTTAGAAACAACACCGCTATTGCAACGACTACAAATAGCAATACCATTGAGCGTGAAAGCCGAGTAAAAACCAAATATTATAAGGTAAAAAAGGGAGACAATCTAGGTAGTATTGCCACTGAAAATGAAGTTTCTGTAGCAGACTTGAAAAAATGGAACGGTCTTCGAAGCAATACCATAGCCTACGGTCAAAACCTAAAAATTGTTAATACTGAGACGGTTGTTCAAAAGACTAGTGCTCAAACGGCAACCGCTGTAGCTGCAAATAATAGAGCACCAAAAGAAGAAAAGAATAAAAAAGAAAACCTAAAGGATAGTTTGGTCGGCAATCAAGCGGGAGTTTATGTAGTGCAAAATGGAGATACGTTTAACACCATAGCCGAAAAATACCAAGTTACAGTAGCTCAAATAAAAGAGTGGAATAACCTAACTGATTCTAACCTTCGCCAAGGTCTGGCTTTACAAATCACAAACGGAGGAAAAGAAGCCATCAAGATGGAAGTAGCACAATCACCAGAACTTAAAGAGATTTTTTATACCGTTCAAAAAGGAGATAATCTTTCTAATATTGCGAAAAAATTTGGTGCGTCAGTTGAAAGTTTGAAGGAGTGGAACGATTTACCAACAGCCGCTATTAATTTAGGGAGCCAATTGATAGTTGCCAAAGATGAGATTGCCATAACCACCAATGCGGTAGCAGTAAGTGCTTTTAAGGTCAAAAACACATCTAAAACAACGGTTAAAGAAGCAGCTGATTATTACGTTAAAAAAGGAGATTCCCTTTTTAGCATAGCCAAGAAATATCCAGGAATTACGGTATCTGATATTAAAAAATGGAATGATATTAAAGGAGAAAGCATTAAACCAGGTATGAAGCTTAAAATCAACGGATAACATTGCTAATCATAGGTACTTAAATAGGGTTTGTTCCAAAAGGGGCAAACCCTATTTTTTTTACAATCAGAACAGTTTTTTATCAATTTATAAAAAGTGGAACGATATTCGTGGTTAATTGCCCAAGCAACACTATCTTGATAAATGAACGATTTTAGTCATTATTTCTTTAAATTTAGTGCTTATTTAACTGTACCAAAATGAATAAAAAGATTTTTATAACACTTATAGCTAGCTTTTTTTTACTTTTTTCCTGTAAAAAAGAGGAGCATACTCTACCTAGAATTGCAAACGGAAAAATTAACAATATTGCTATCATAGTCGATGATGCACTATGGAATGGAGAGGTTGGAGACAGTGTCAGAAATAAGTTTGCTGCCCCAGTATTAGGATTGCCACAAGAGGAACCGCTTTTTAATATCAATCAATATCCAATCAAATTAATGGAAGGCTTTATGACTGATAGTCGTAATGTAATAGTTATAAAAAGAGGGGATATCGATCAATTTAGCATTAAAAAGGATGAATATGCTTCACCACAAAATGTATTTCACATCACAGGAAAATCAGTACATTCTATCTTGGATTTAATAGAGAAAAAAGCCCCCCAGATCATTAAAACAATTCATCAAAATGAGATCGATGAAAGCCAAAGATTGGCAAAGAAATCACTTTTAAAGAAAGATTTTTTTGAGAATAAATTCAAAATTTCGCTTCAAATACCTTCTAGCTATGAGTTAATGGTTCAGGATGCTAATTTTGTTTGGCTTAAAAAAGAAATTATTAGTGGCAACACCAGCGTTTTAATATACCAAGTTCCACTTTCAGTCATAAACAACGAAAATAGTATTGTTGCCAATATCATTACCATGCGAGATTCCATAGGGAGCTTGTATATTCATGGAAAAGAACCCAATACTGATATGATTACTGAGGAGGCGTATGCGCCCTATTTTTTTGTAGTTAATTTGGATGGTAAATTGACCTATGAGACCAAAGGAACATGGGAACTGCGCGATGATTTTATGTCGGGACCTTTTATAAATTATGCCATAATTGATAAAGCAAACGATCGGGTGTTGGTATTGGAAGGTTTTTGCTATTCGCCCTCCAAGGAAAAGCGTGATTTGATGCTAGAGTTAGAAGCAATTATCAGGTCAGTAGCGGTAATTAGGGGATAATTAGCTAAATTCGCTCTCGATAATCAAACAATATATTTTGAGATGGGTTTACAATGGAAAATAAAGGCTTTTGAGGCACTATCTGTTCATGAGTTATATGATTTGTTGCGTTTGCGAAGCGAGATCTTTGTAGTCGAACAAAACTGCGTTTATCTTGATTTAGACGGTAAGGATAAAGTAGCCTTACACCTAATAGGAGAGTTCGAGGGTAAAACAGTGGCACATGCACGCCTTTTTAAACCCGGAATTAGTTTTGATAATGCATCCATAGGCCGGGTAGTGGTTGACGCAAATTACCGTTCTAAAAAATGGGGACACGATTTAATGCGTGAGGCGATTGCCGCAGTAGCGGCACATTACAACGAAACTGCTATCACTATTGGAGCTCAATTGTACTTGAAAAAATTTTATGAAAGTCATGGTTTTGTGCAAACGAGTGAAATGTACCTTGAAGATGATATTCCGCACATTGAGATGACTAAGGAGTAAGTTATTTTTTAGTTATTAAAAACTCTACTCTGCGGTCAAAATCTTCTCCTTTGCCAAGTGGGAATCGATTACCTACACCTTTATAAGACATTCGTAAACTATTAATTTGCTTATTAATCAAGTATCTAAACACGGTTTTAGCTCTGTTGACAGACAGTTTCCGTTCATTAGTTGCACGATCAATAGCATCTCGATAATAAGTGGGGGTACAGCAAACATGACCAATAATTTCGAATTCAATGGTTTTGTTTTTTTCTAACAATTTAACAATCTTGTCTAGCTCTTGTTGGGAGGCTGGAGTTAGTTGACTGCTTCCTAAATTAAAAAGAATGTTTTCAAGAAAGATGCGATCTCCCACTTCATGTTTGTCTTGAAAGGAGGTGTAAATTCCTTTTCCAAAACTGTTTTTTCGGACAATTAAAATATCTACACGCCTGTTTTTTGAGCGAATCTCGGTTAGATTTTCAAATGGATTATTTGTTAAAAGCACCCTTCCTTTACCTTCAATAATCACTATTTTGTTTTTATTAAAACCATTTGCCGTCAGTATCTGTTTGACGGTATTAACTCTGTTTTCAGATAATTTGTAGTTGTAATCATTGTCTCCACGATCATCGCAATAGCCATAAATTTGTAGGGATTCGATACGAGTAGTGTCTGATTGTATCACAAAATCCCATATTAATTTTTCTTGATCAGCATCTAATGAATATTTGTCAAATTCAAAATAGACCGTCTTTATTTTTTTGTCCTGAGCGTTTAAGCCCAAAAAGAAGAGGAGAAATAATATGTAGCAGTGCTTGCACATTAATTTTTTAGAATCGTTTTATATTCTGTAGGGTTGTTTAAAATGCTAACTGATTTTTTAATCTCTGAATTGGTTTTCAGATAATATTGATAAAAACCTTCCTCGTATTGGAACCGTTTTATAATCGCATCTACAATGATGTTTTTAATTTCTTGCTGGTTTTTATCGAGTTGAGTAGCTTCACTTTTTTGCAAAGCAGTAAGCAACTGCTGATATTCTGCAGTAATGCTTTCGTCTAATTTTTCTTTTTTGGCAACAGCCAAAGTGTTTTTTAAGGCTAGTTCTGTTTCGGTTTCAAAGGCGTATTTAGGAGCTTTAATGAATTGCTTGAAGTCTTGATAGTCAGCTGCCGAAAAATTGGGTATTTGATTGCCTAAGTTTGCGTTTTTGTAGTAGTAATTAGTAACATAGTCAAAAATCGCATCATTTTTTTCTAACGCATTGGCAATAACACTTAATTTAGTTTCATCTAGCTGCACATCAGGTAAAATTCCACCACCGTCATAAACGATTCTTCCTTTTCGGGTTTTATAGGCATTATAATTTTTTTCTTGCGTACGTGTGGCTACTCCATTTTTATCTTTTTTAGCATAATCTAATGCTTGTATACAACGTCCCGAAGGAGTATAGTAACGAGAAATCGTGACTTTTAATTGGGTGCTGTACGTTAAGTCTATTGGTTTTTGAACCAAACCTTTACCAAAACTGCGACTTCCTACAATCACCGCTCTATCCAAATCCTGCAATGCGCCCGATACAATTTCCGAAGCCGATGCGCTTCTATCATTTACAATAATAACTAACGGAATTTGAGTGTCAACAGGTTCGTTTTGAGTTTTATAAGTGTTATTGTATTTTTCGTGTTGGGACTTGGTCGTTACTATAATTTCGTTTTTTGGAACAAATAAATTACAAATATTCACCGCTTCGTTTAATAAACCACCTGGATTGCCACGTAAATCTAACACAATACGCTCCGCTCCTTGGTTTTTTAAGTCCTCCAATGCTTGCTTCATTTCATTAGATGCTTTTTGATTGAATCGAGCAAGGACGATATAGCCTGTTTTATCATCGATTTTAGCGTAAAAAGGAACCGATTTAATGCCTACTTCATCAAGGATAATCTCGGCTGTTTTTTGCTTGCCTTGGCGAAGAAATTGTAGTGCAATTTTAGTGTTCTTAACTCCTTTAAGTAATTGAGAGGCATCTTCTTTTAAATCAGTGATAGGAACATCCCCAATTTGCGTAATTAAATCACCCGGTTTTAATCCCGCTTTATCAGCAGGGAAGTTCTTATAAACTTCACGAATGAGTAGTTGTCCGTCTTTTTGTGAAATCAATGCTCCTACTCCTGTATATTCTCCTGTATTATTAATTTTAAAACGCAGCACATCCTGCTCATTAAAGTATACAGTGTAAGGATCAAGGCTAGCAAGCATGCCTTTGATGGCTTTGTCCATTAATTCTCCGGGGTTGGATTCATCGACATAGTTGTTGTTTACTTCTTTGAATAAGGTCGTGAAAATCTCTATTTGCTTGGCTATTTCAAAAAAGTCATTTTTAAAACTAGCACCTACAAATAGGAATGCAGAGGCAGCAACGGGGATGAGGTATTTTTTTTTGATGAAGGAACGCATTAGTTTTTATTTTTTTGTTTTATTTTTTTTCTGATGAAATAAATAATAGTAGTTAAAATGATTAAGAATGGCCAAATTGATAATAAAGCGATTAAAAAGCTAGATAAGGAATTGAAACCTGATGTTATGGCATTCCATATTTTAGAGCCATAAGAATTTGTTACACCGCCATCAGCAGCCACATTTTTATAAAAATAGATGGTTATTGTACTTTCTGATATTCTGCTTTGTAAGTAGTTCAATTCTCCTTGCTTCGCCTCAATCTCTTCTCTAATTGTAGCCAGTTCTTTTTCGATTTCTAGCATTTCTGATACTTTGTTTGCTTTATTTAAGAGCTCAATGTATCTATTTTCAAGTGATTTTTTAGCTTTAATTCGAGCATCAATATCAATGTATTCTGCTGTTACGTCTTGAGCCGTTATCTCTTTGTTTTCGAAGTATGCGACTCCTTTAGAGATGTTTTTTATAAAGACATCAAAGTTTTGGTTGGGAACGCGAATTATTAATTTTTTGTAGATGGAACCGTAGTCTTTTCCTTCTGAATCATTTTGAATTGTGCCGCCTGCTTCTTTGGTATTAGTTACAATTTGGTTGTAAGTGCTTTCTAGTTCTGATGTTTCAAAACGCAAGTTGGCCTCTTTGATTATCTTTTGTTCAATGGATTGGCTCCCGTCGGTTTTAGACGGATCCACTTTTATTTTTGCAGGTAGTACAATGGATTGAGTTTTAGAATCTAGACTTTCATCAGCTTTTTTACAGCTAATGCAGCAAGATAGAAAAATTATTAAAAGGACTTTTAGCTTCATCGAACCGTTTTTTACCTGCTAAAAATACAAAAAATTGGTTTGCTACTCTTCTTTTTTTGTGGTTTGAGCAATAAACTTCTCAAAGAGTTGGATTGTTTTTGTATTGATTTCCTCGTACGATAAACGGTCTTTGGTTTGATAGAACAACATGAAGCAATGCGGTTTGTCAATTGCATCAAGTAGTAGGTGTTTGTTGAGTCGGTACGTTTCGCGCAATACGCGTTTGAAATAGTTGCGATCGACTGCTTTTTTGAAGTTTTTTTTAGAAACAGAAACGCCCATTTTTATTTTCTCGCCCTCATTATCGGAACTGCAATGGTAAACGAGTCGCAAGGGGTATTTAGAAACTGACTTACCCTCGGTGAATAATAATCCAATGCTGATTTTACTTTTGAGTTTTTCGTTTTTTGGATAAGTGAAATTCATTTGATGAGGTAGTGAACAATGATTAAGGGGGACAAAGGTACAATTAAACGATAAATCTATTATTATTTGCCAATTAATTAGCACTAAAAAATTATTTGTTACTTTTGGGGCTAATTTTTTAAAGAATGCAAAAACTAATTTCGTATCCTATTTCCATTATCTACTATTTGTGTTTTGGACTTACGCTAGTGATTTTTCACCCAATTCAGTGGGTGTGTTTTAGATTTTTTGGATATCAAGCACATAAAAAAAGTGTTGATTATTTGAATTTTTTCTTAGTGCGATGTACTAATATTGTGGGAACTACTTATAAATTTAGTAACGTAGAGGCTATTCCTAAAGGGGTCCCAATTATTTTTGTAAGTAATCATCAAAGTATGTATGATATCATCGCCATGATTTGGTTTTTACGCCGTTTTCATTGTAAATTTGTTAGTAAGAAGGAGTTAGGTAAAGGAATACCAAGTGTTTCTTACAACCTACGTCATGGAGGTTCCGCATTAATTGATAGAAAAGACCCTAAACAAGCCATTCCTGAGATTAAAAAGTTGGGTGATTATATTGAGGCTAACAACCGTTCGGCTGTAATTTTCCCGGAAGGAACGAGAAGTAAAACGGGTCAACCAAAGGCATTTTCTCAAACTGGATTAAAGATTTTATGCAAGGCAGCACCCTCGGCTTATGTCGTTCCTGTAAGCATAAACAATAGTTGGAAAATGGTTAAATTTGGTTTTTTTCCACTTGGTTTAGGAAATCGGCTTACTTTTGTAATGCATAAGCCTTTAAAGGTGAGTGAATATGATTTTGAGGATTTAATTGAAAAGGCTGAAAAGGCCGTTGTAGAAGGAATAAAATTTTAATAAATATAAAATGTCAATAAAAAACATTCGTTTAGAAGTAATGCAGTTTTTGGAAAAAAACGTATCAAGCTATGTGGATCAGTATTTAATACCTGTTGAAGAAATATGGCAGCCATCTGATTTTTTACCTAATTCTGAAAGTGATAACTTTTTAGAAGAAGTTAAAGAATTACGTGAAATATCTAAAGACTTACCTTATGATTTTTGGGTAGCGATGGTAGGTGATATGATTACTGAGGAAGCGTTGCCAACCTATGAGAACTGGTTGATGGAGGTTGAAGGTGTCGATAATTTGGAACGTAACGGTTGGGCACAATGGGTGCGCCAATGGACAGGGGAAGAAAATCGTCATGGTGATCTTTTAAATAAGTACTTGTATTTGTCAGGTCGTGTGAATATGCGTGAAGTCGAAATGACGACACAACACTTAATCAATGATGGTTTCGATATTGGTACCGGTAGAGATCCTTACAAGAACTTTATATACACTAGTTTTCAAGAATTAGCTACTTATGTCTCTCATAACAGAGTTTCGCAATTAGCTAAAAGTTATGGCGATAAAAAATTAGCTAAAATGTGTAAAATGATTGCTGGTGACGAGATGCGTCATCATCATGCTTACAGTGAATTTGTTAACCAAATTTTCAAAATTGATCCAAGCGAAATGATGCTAGCTTTCCAGTACATGATGAAAGCTAAAATTGTGATGCCAGCACACTTCTTGAGAGAGTCAGGAGCTAAAATTAGTTCGGCTTTTGAGTTGTTTTCTGATTCTGCACAACGTATTGGGGTGTATACTGCCAATGATTATGTGGAGATTATGCAAAAGCTAATCAGCAAATGGGAAATTGATAAGATTGGCGGATTAACAGATGAAGCTGAGAAAGCGCGTGATTACTTGATGAAGTTACCAGCAAGAATGGCTAGAATCTCTGAAAGAATCGTTATACCGCAAGAAACTCATATTTTCAAATGGGTAGAGCCAGCAAGATTGTAAGTTTCTACCAATTCAAATAATATAGATGTTGATTTTTAAAGTGAAAGCTTTGAGAATCAACATTTTTTTTAAAGTCTTTAAAAATGCAACAGACAGATAGTATCGTAAAAACAATTGCTTTTGTAAAAGAACAATTGGCAGGAGCCGAAGGAGGCCATGATTGGTTCCATATAGAACGGGTATATAAAAACGCCTTACTAATTGGTGCTGAAGAGCAATGTGACACAACAATAGTACAATTAGCGGCATTACTACATGATATCGCTGATAGTAAATTTCATAACGGAGATGAAACCATTGGCCCTAAAACCGCTAGAACCTTTTTAGAGTCGATTGCTATCGATAATGAAGTTATTGATCACGTGATTAAAATTATTGAAAATATCTCTTTTAAGGGTGGGAAAGTAGCACGTGACTTTAGTTCGATAGAATTAGATATCGTGCAAGATGCGGATCGTTTAGATGCGATAGGAGCCATTGGTATTGCTCGAGCGTTTAATTATGGCGGTTTTAAAAATAGAGCGCTGTACGACCCTAATATCGCGCCCAACACGTCAATGACTAAGGAGGAATATAAAACTAACAATGCACCAACAATTAATCACTTTTACGAAAAACTATTGTTGTTAAAAGAGAAAATGAATACGGTTACGGGAAAAAAAATCGGACAGGAGCGACACCGCTATATGGAGGGCTTTCTCTCGCAATTTTATGCCGAATGGGAGGGTGAGAAGTAAGCACTTTTTTAAACTACAAAGACAAAAGACCTAATTTTATCTGTAAGCGCGGTATGCCTTACAAATAAAATTAGGTCTTTGTAATTATAAACTATATAGCTTTAAATTAATTTTTTATAAAACATTAATCTTGAATTTTATCATTGTTTCGGTTGCCTGGATTGTCTTTGTACCAATCGTTATATACAGTTCCACCTGAATTAGCCCATTGTATAAAGAAGTTGTAAGCATCTGATATTTTAATTTTTTCCTTAGGAACTTTAAAATCATGGATAAAACTAATAGCCCATGGCATGCCTTTATCTGAAACATAATTGCCACTCTTATCGCGGTTCGCACCACTTACTTGCGCTATTCTTTCTCCCAGAGAAGTTGGCTTTGCATAAGGTAAATGAATTTCTTTTTTTCGCTCTTTGTTAGCGATTATAAATGGATTAAAAGGCGCTATACCAAGATCAGATGTACTAATAGGAAGTGTAAATGTAATAGATATAGTTCGTTCAGTAAGTAAATTACGCGCTGAGTCTGTTAAGATAAAAACAGCATTTTGTTGGTTTGCTTCTGTACCATTTGCATTGACCGTAATATAATTTTCAGTTAAAACTGTTCCAGTAACACTTTTTATTTTTGAAGGTGACAAGTTGGGTATTTCGATTCCAATACCATTTGTGAATCCAGCTCCATTAGCTTTTACGCGACAAATTATATCCATTTGTACAGCTAAATTTTGGGAGTTTAGTTTTACAATTACTTGATAATTTAAAGCAACATCATTAAAATCGTAATCGCCATAGGAAGGCCATAAATCCTCAAAAGCAATAGTACCCGTACCATATTTACTTGGTGTAAACAACTCAAAAGCTACTGCAGGATCTAAAGGGAAAGCATCATCTTGATCTTGTATTCCATCTCCATCGGTATCAACTGCGGTATCAACTGTTGTGTATACTCTAAAAGTTGCCAAATCATTAATTGTACGTTTATAATCAGAATTATTATTGGCGCTAATTCCAAAAACATACTTCCAACCACCAGTTTGGGTATCCATAATTATTAAGTCGGAGCTGGAGGCATTGTTAGCAAGCCAAAGCTCTTCTTTTGAATCAAACGTCATTGATGTAGGTTGAAAAGGTAGGTTATCAGCACTTATTCGTGTGCTTTGATATACGTTGGCTTGATCTAATTGCAATCTATATAATCCTGAAAATGTACATAAAAATAACGTTCCATCTTTGGCGAAAGCTAGATCACCTCCATTGGCGTTGTGCAGTCCTACAATAGTTCTAGCGGCACTTAGAGCGCCCGTGGTAGGGTTGATAGTATAAATTTTGTCTTGATTAGAAAAATACAACAACCCATCGCTTGTATTAAAATCAAGTCTTGGGCCGCTTATTCCTAAATTTTTTACCGTTGTCCATGTATTAGTAGGAATAGAATATTTCATTAGAGGATACGGACTCTTGTTTCCAATAGAATATACACATTTATTAGCTTGATCAACGGCGCAAGTTACGCTTCCCATTGGCATATCTGACAAATAGGTTAATTGGCCGTTTAATGGATTTACCTGAAATAACTCGGCTGAGCTATTCACACAAAATAGATAATCATTAACTAGTGTTGTAGCGGTTGACTTTCTTGTTGAAGGAGTTTTGGCATAAGTATAATTAACAGCACCATTATTTATTGAGACTACAGAAGAGGAGAAGTTGAGATTATTGTTTCTTCTAATATACAATTGGGTGCAGTATTTAGGGACATTGATGATTTGGGTTAAGACCCCATTCACGGGAACCCCAGTAAATATTAATTTATTTAGAATATCATTGCGATAAACAGGTTCAGTTACAATTTCATCAGACTGGTTTAAGAAGGTTTGATTTCCTGCAAAATAGGGGTCGGCAGTGTAGGCATATACATCATACTTAGTGAATTTTTCGCTGTCATTGATCGTGATTTTCACTTGACGGTAGGTGCTGAAGTCAAAAGATTTATTAGTAATAATAATATCTGAATCGCTACTTACTGGATCGTTTTGCACTTCGGGTGCGCTACAAGCGTTTAAAAGCAGTAAAAAACATAAATTTTTTGCGTAGTTAATGATTTGGGATTTCATCTTGATATTTTTTTAAGGTTTCTAAGTTTTTTTACTATTGTCAAATTTAATAGTTTATCGTTTTTATTAGGGGATTATTAGTTAAATGCTAATTTACCGTCGTTATTTGGTGATTTTCTATAGTTGGATGGTTTATTTTCTATTGTTAAATTTTGATAGATCAACACTCACATGATATTTTTTACGGTACAAATACCATGGCATCAGGAACATTACCAGTTCCAATAGTACTAACGATTGTGAATGTTTTCATATCAATTATTTCAATTTTATTGGCATTTGAATTTGCAATGAAAGCATACAACCCGTTAGGATGCATTATAATGTTAACAGGTCTTGGAGTATGGTACAGTGTCCTCTCAAGGACTGTATTTTTACCATGAATAGGAATTCTTTTTATTTCTTTTTTAGATAGTCGGTTAAAAACAGAGATCGATCCATCTTTTAAATTAGTAACTAGGCAATAGCGTCCATCGACAGAAAATTTTAAGCCCATAGGTTCCTTGCCAGTTCGTAATTTCTTGACTAGTTTATTTTTTCTAGCATTGATAATACTAACCGTATTTTCATTAGTGTTCGTAACCCAAATTTCGGATCCATCAGCTGTTATGTCAATACTCTGCGTGCCTTTGCCACAGTAAATAGTTTCGATAATTTGACTAGTGGCATAATCGATAACGCTAATAGTGCCTGATTCAATGTTGGTAATATAGGCTATAGGCTGACCAGAATGTAGCGCGATGTGATGACTCTTTTTTTGTAGTGTAGGTATTTTGTTCTCTATTGTGTTAGACTTCATATCTACGCTTAAAAAAGTATTACTTACGCTGCTCATTATAGCAATTTGGTTTGGTTGCGGTAATGCGATGACTCCATCTAAACCAAGAGCGTCTGCTGTAAGAGCAATCGTTTTGTCAACTGTATTGGTTTTTGTGTTGAGAATGCAAATGCTAATGTCTCTGTCCTTAGTTGTATTGTAATTAGCAATTGCAATTTTATCTTGTCCCATTACTTTTGCTGCTCCGTGCGATTCTATATTAATAGCAACAGTTGCTAGCTCTTTACCGCTATATAAATCAAAAACGGTTACGTCTTCACTTTTTTTATTGATAATATATAATTTACCGGTAGTTTGAATAGTATACGACGGATATCTTACAATAAATCCGATAAGGATAATTGTCAGGGCAATCATAATCAGTCCGTACAGTATGTATTTTATTTTCTTCATTGTGTCTTAAACAAACAAATGTTTTTTAATGAAATTACAGCTTTGTTGTTTCTAATAATTCATTGATTTTTTTACCAATTATGCCGCTCTTTTTGAACGTTCCCAGTTCACAGATTGTGAATTTTTCATATATCTAAAAAACCCCAATACAACGGATAAATTCATGATAAAGAAATAATACGGCACAAATAAAATTTTAACTCGGGTTTTTCTGTTTTCTAAAAACCAACCTAGTAGCGCAGCGGCATAAAAAAGGAACTGCAACCAAAATAGAGTAGAATATAAACCTAATGACATGATGCCTTCGCTTAATGCAATGACAGTCAAAACAGGGATTAATAGTAGCAAACAGACTGGTGTCAAGCTCCAACGCAATACACGATGTGAAATGTATTGAAAAGAGAGCGTTCCATATTTAAAAATGTTTAAAAGAGAACGTAATCTCACAATAGATTGAATTCCTCCTGCCGATATTCTAATTTTGCGTTTCAGTTCTTCCTTTACGTTTGCTGACGCAGTTTCGATGGCGTAGGCTTGAGGGTCATATTGTATGATGTAACCCTCTTGAGCAACGCGTAATGAAATGATAAAGTCATCTAAAAGGGTGTCTTTCTCTACGTGGCGATATAAAGCAGTTCTAATTGCAAACAATTCTCCTGCAGCACCAACAACTGAATACAATTCAGCATCCCATTTTTTCAAGGCCGATTCATATTTCCAGTAAATACCCTCACCAGCACCTGAAGCCACATCACTTTCTCGATCTACAATTCGCTTTTCCCCAGAAACGCAACCTACTTTTGGACTACTAAATAAATTGACAATTCGTCTTACAGATTCTTTTCCTAAGTTAGTATTAGCGTCACTAAAAATTACAATAGGAGTAGTTACAAATGCAATTCCTCTATTCATTGCACCAATTTTACCGTTTCGTTCATTCAAGTGATGAACGGTTGTATTTGGGTAATTTTGTAATAAATCAGGTGTTCCATCATCAGATCCGTCAGTCACCCAAATGATATTTAATTTCTCTTTTGGATATTCTAGTTCTAATGAGTTTTTC
The DNA here is from genome assembly GCF_029242675.1 of Flavobacterium sp. Classification (GTDB taxonomy): domain Bacteria; phylum Bacteroidota; class Bacteroidia; order Flavobacteriales; family Flavobacteriaceae; genus Flavobacterium. Next base: position 26,400 of record NZ_JAQWTM010000131.1, on the reverse strand, counting down.
ATTTTTGCAGCCACATAATCTTTTTCATTATAAGCGGCAATAAACAAAGTTACTTCAGGTTCATAGGAATAATCTATTTTAATCTCCCCACCAATATTAAAAAACCTCCTTACTTTGATGATTGCAAATAATAAAATTCCATATCCAACATATGTATACACTATGATAAATAAGAAAATCCAAAATATAATTTTTAGTGTAGTCATGGTTTTTATTTTAAAGTTTTAGAAGGATATTTTGCTTCTATAGATTTTTCAATTATATCGCTAAATGCTGAGGCTCTATTTTCCCATGAATTACGTTTAGCAAATTCGATTCGCTCTTGAATTAAATGTTTGCTATCATTTTTTAATTCTTCTTCGATATAGATTTTGAAAAGTTCTTTATTTACAGCAGCTTTAACTATGGCTTTAAAATCAGTCAAATCAGCAAAAGCAGTCATTACTACAGGCACCCCAACGGCTAAATATTCATTAATTTTTAAAGGATAAATATTGCGATTTACTTCGTTCATTTTATAGGGAATAATACCTAAATCATATTTTGAAAGTAGTTTAGGTACTTCATGTGCTTTAACTGAGGTAAAGAATGTTACATTTTTATAGGGTGATAAACGCTCCTGAATTTCATTGTTTAGTAAATAACCTGTAAATTCAAATAGGACTTCAGGCAATTCCTTAATGGCATATTCCATAGTATCAATATCAAAACGAAAATCTAAGGTCCCAATGTAGCCCACTTTTTTGACTACATCTACAGCTGTTATCATGGTTTTTGCGAAAGGAACAAACAACTTAAAATCGACACCATTTTTAACCACATAGCTTTGTGGATTTAATTTTTTCTTTTCAGCATTCAAATAATCAGATGTGGTTATAATTGTGTCTACTTTTTTACAAAATTGTTTTTCAATATTGTAAATTCTCGATTTGTGTCTTTGTGTATCCATTCCATCATAACAATAGTAAATATTTAAATACTCGTGTAATTTATTGATCATGGGTAGACCATACATGGGGTTGTAAGCCGTTAGTATTATGGGGTCAACTAATTTTAAGTCTTTAATAGTTTTACGGAGTTGGCTGCGATAGATAAAGGTGTTAATAGAAAATATTTTTTTAAATAATGATTCACTAGAAATGAAGTCTACGGGTAAAACAGGAGGCATGACCAAATGTTTTACAACTGCACCAGTGTCTGTTATTTCATTTTTGATTCTGTTTTTTAAGCCTAACATTCGTGCTACTTGTGCTTTTTGTTTTCCAAGTAAAGACATGACAACATCTTTAATTGTGAAAGGGTATTCGACAAAAACAATTGTGTTTTTTTCTGCTAAGAGTGATAACAATTGTACCGTTGACTTAGTGAATTCACCATGCCACGTTGTTTGCGATATACAAATGATGTTTTTCCCTTCGATCATGATTTAGTGTTTTATAGAATGTTCAGCATGAATTTGCTCGTACAGTTTTAAATAGTCTTTTGCCATATTTCTCCAAGAAAACTGTTTACTTCTTTCTAATCCTTTTTCACAAAGTGATTTTTTATAGGCATCATTATTTAAAATCTCCATAAGTCCAGTAGTTATCTCTTCTGGATTTAATGGGTTTATGATATGAGCCGCATCAGCTGCAATTTCTGGCATAGATGAGGTATTTGATGTGATAACAGGTACATTACAAGACATAGCTTCGAGCATGGGAATACCAAAACTTTCGCGTAGTGACGGATATAAAAAGATATCGCATTGAGAATAAATAGCAGGCAAATCAGTATTAACTACGTAACCAGTTAATACAATATGATTAATTAGTTCGGGATCCTTTATGTCAACTAAAATCTTACTTAGCTCTGTCTTGTCATAATCAAGCATGACTAATTTATGGTTTGATTTTGTCTGCTTTAAAAAGTCAGAAAAGGCCTTTAATGTTCCTTTAGTGTTTTTTTTTGGGTCAGTATTTCCTAGGAAGAAAAAGTAGTTTTCAGGTAAATTATACTTGTTTTTGACTCTTAATAATTCGTCTCTATCAGTTATGGGCATAAAATGTTCGCTCACGCCGTTATAAATGGCGTCAAGTTTAGAACTACCCTTTATTTTAAAAAATTCTCCAATTCGGTTTTTTTCAAAGTGTGATACGGTAATAACCTTTTTACTTTTTTTCACAACCAGTGGCACGAGAAGTTTCCTGTATATATTTCCAAATTTTTGATAGGTACTCGCACTGCTCGTTACGATTTTCAAGAAGCTACTTTCCATGTATATAATATCATGAAGTATGGTAATTAAAGGAACACTGGAGAAAAATGGAGCAGTATTACTAGTACAATGCAACACGTCACAGCCATATTTTTTGGCTGCGTTAGGAAGTGCTATTTGCTCCCAAGTAGGGTAGGGACCACCATTTAATTCTATAATTTTAAAATTTGCTGTCTCTTTAAGCACAGATCGATCTTCATCTGGTTTTACAAAAATGAAGTATTGGTTTTCATGATCAAGATCCTGAAGGTTCTTTATAAGCTCTAAAGCAACCATGTCCATTCCGTGTTTCTTTTTTCGAAAAAGTCTTTGTCCTTCAATTCCTATTTTCATGATGCTATTTTTTTTATTGGTTGATTAAAAAAACGAATTGTAAGGCTGTTTTTTATTTTAGTATACACCACGATTTCTAACAAGTAAGAAAACACAAACATCAAAATAATGTAAAGGGTGTATTCGATAATCTTATTATTTAAAAAACGAAGGTAACTTGCTTCAATAACTAAGTAGTGGTGCGAAATGTACATAACATAAGATAATGGGGCAAAATATTTGAAAACTCCAAATAGGCGTGTAAATAAAAACCAATTAAAGTGGTTCCATATCAAAGCTGCAAACAAGGCTATAAATGCAAAAATAAAATTGCGTAATTCTATAAATGGGTATGCTACTAGTGGATAATCATAAATTTTGGTGTATTCAAAATTCAAATAGAGATTAAGCCCTAATAGCCCAATTATAACAGCTAGCACATAACTATGCGTTTGGATTGATTTAAAGCTATAGGCGGCTCCGTTGAGGTAAATAGAGGCTAATCGCACACCGGTCCACCAAATAGCAAAATACATTACAATTCTATTTAAAAAGAAAGGATATGTCAGGTAAGATACCGTTGCAGTAATCGTTAAGATAGTGACCCAAAGATTGATTTTAGATTCAGATACCTTTTTAGATAAAAGGATAAAAAGCATATAAAACCACCACTCATAAGATAGTGACCAAAGCACACCATTTCCCATATAGACTGCTGAAATTACATTTGGTTTTAGTGAAATGACATCTTGAAGCATAAAAATATTACCTAAAAGAGTGTTCCAATCTGGATTTGCCCATCCACCTTCAGAGTAACTTTTTATACCATAGGCCAATAAAAAAATGAAGAATAATGGAATGTATATTCGAGTAAAACGTCGAAAAAAATAGTTCTTAAATGACTTGTCTGCCGCTTTCTCCCATGAATATTTGACTACAAAACCACTCAATATGAAAAACATAATCACAGCTTCAGAGCCAAAACGAAATAGAAACCCCACATTGATACCCAAAACAATAATTTTTTGAGGTAACAAGTGAAAAAACACCACATAGAGTGCACAAAAACCACGAATGGCCTCTAGTTTTTCTATTTCTTTGTTTTTCATTTAGTTATTTAGAATTTATTTCTTTTGATGTAGAAGTGTGCTGTGTGTGAATAAATGTTTTGTTAGCTCCTTTTATTTTTAGTAGCGAAAGTAACATCATGAACATTCCTTTTGGCAAACGAGCCAAAGCATTTACAGTTTTTAAATTGTAAAATGATCTTGGAACTGAAAAAACAAATGACATAACGCATGCCACGACCAATAGTATCCAATATGAAGTTAAAGAGCTTTGATTGCCTACAAAGTAATTAATCAAGATAAAAGCACCACTACAAAGGATTACTGCACCTAAAAGTAAGATTCGGGGTGGTTGAATAAATTGAATTGCTTTATCAAAATAATCGACATTGCCTTTAAGTACTAAATGTTTAGTGGCAGTTAGAATGTCTTTTTTGAAATAGTGTATTTGTGCTGACAACCATCTGCGGCGTTGGTTTCCAAAAACTTCCGATTTTTGTATTTTTTCATCATAAACCACTGCGTCATCTAGATAAACTATTTTACGGCCTTCTTTTAGCATTTTTAGCTCTATTTCTTTATCAAAACCGCCTACCGCAGTCACAGTTGACATCAGTGTCTTGAAATAATTATATCTAAAGGCCATGCCTGACCCTATTATCGCAGATGACAAACCTAAAACACGATGTCCTTTTCTAAAAATATTATTGTTTATCTCTTCACTGATTGCGTCAAGTATTGCCCAAGAATTATTGGTGTTTTTTGCAGTTCGATGCCCTTGTACCGCAATAAAATCATATTCAAAAGCAGCATTTATTTTTTTCAAAAAATCTTTAGCCATCACATTATCGGCATCAAGTACTACGGCTATATCATAGTCTCTATCTAACGCTGCCATGGCTTTGTTTAAAGCTTTTGATTTTGTGCTTTTTTCAAAACTAACCTCAATTACTTTTATAGGCAAGGATTTTAAAGCTGCAATTGTTTCTTCTTGAAACGAGTCGGCTATGATTACTACATCGTATAAATTAGCAGGATATTCTTGCTGTAGCGCTAACGTGGCGACTTCTATAATCACTCCGTCCTCCTTATACCCTGGGACAAGTACTGCAATTTTTTTAAGGTTGCCATTGTCAGCATATATTTTTTGTTTGTAAAATAAGCTTGCAATCGAAAACACTAAAATATATAAAGTCGCCAAACCAAGCAGGCACAGTAAAACAGTTTGTATGATGGTATATAGTAGCATAATTGAGGTTTGGGGTTAAGTTGATTAATGGGAAGGTTTAGCATAAATGCTATTTCAGTTTTCTAATTTTATCTCTCACCTTTAAAGCATATTTTCTAAGGAATGGCAAGTGTTTTCCGCTCTTTAGATTGTACATGAAAGATTCAGATTCAAATATCATCTCAAAATTAGCTGTACATAACACAGGTTTTTTAGATATTCTATTAATTTCAATTGCTTGATTTAATTCACTTTCGATAAATAAAACATAAGGTTTAGCCATATATGCTTTTGCCTTATGGTCCCCATGATTGTTAGCACGTTGCCTAGCTTCCATAGTAGGTAAATCGAGCATGACTAAATCATTATATTTGATATTATTAGCTTCCAACCACGTTTCGGTTTGTTTGCGATATTTTTCTAATCTAGAGGTTACTATGGTTCCTATTTTACTTCCAGGAATAAATAAGGGTGGCGCATTCAAAATAAAATCGATGTATTTTTCTCCATCATCATTTTGTTCTGGCAAAGGGTCTGCACAAAGTACTCCATCAATATCAAAGCAAGCTTTTTCCAGAGTAGTATGATTTAAAATATTCCATTGAAAATACCTAGGTAAAGTAACTATCTCAAAAAAGTAGTCAACCATTTTTTCTTTTCCAGGAATTACATAAATAGCACAATACTTTAAATCAAATTTATCTTCAAGATGCTTTAAACTTTCTTTTACCTCAATCATTGCGGATCCAGATGCGATACTATCATCGACAATTAAAACTTTTTTATGTTCGCCGGAATCGAAAAACTGGGAGCGAGCTCCGGCTTTATAGATATGTCCATTTAAAAAAGAATCAATATCGGTATAAGGCCTGTTGAGGTACAAGGACAGTAAATTTGCAGGTAACATACCGCTTCTTGGCACACCAACAATTAGATCGAAGTCGCGAGGAATAATACTTAATTTTTGAAGTATAATATCATTTAAATTTTTAATGTTTCTATAATTCATAGTATTTAGTTTAAGAGTTTAGGATCAGTTTTGAAAGCTTTTAATGTTTTGAATGGTTTAGTAGGTTTGCTGATTGTTCATTTTCTTTTTCAAATACATCTGTATTTAAGATGATCGCCATTGTTGCATAAATTAATAGTGCTGTGGGCATTTGTCCTAATACAGCATTACCATAGGAGGCTACCATGATTCCGGCCATTCCGGCTATTAGAGCGGACATTTTATATTTTAAAACAGGATCCTTGATTTTAAACATGACAATGAGACTCGCTTTTATCATTACATAAAATAAAATTCCTAAATGAAGCAGTAAGCCCACAATTCCTTCCTCGACCCAAATCAATACATACCAGCTATCGGTAGCTACATTCGATAAGAAGGCATTAGGCAAATATTTTTGTGCTTTTGTACCTCCATGTCCAATTCCTCCTCCAAAGGGCCTTGATGATAAATAGTTTTTCAGTATTTTTTGGTTATCAAGTCTAACTTGTAATGAGGCGTCGTTAGGGTCAAAGGCCGTTCGCATCCTTCGTACTTGTGCATTACCTTGAGCGATAGTTGTGTATTTGAAGAAAATAAAAACAATTGCTAAAAAAGCGACACCTGTTATAATTACTTTTACGTTTTTACTTAAAATAAAATAGGTCATAAAACCAACTATAGGGACAGCTAATGCACCTCTTGTGCCTGAGATAACCATTCCATAGATTCCCAAAAGACCAACAAAGATGAAAAATAACTTAGATAAAATTTTACTTTGTGACATGGCATATATCAAAAACACAACGCCGGTATAACCTTGATTAGCTCCAAATTGTCCTGCGTCGCTATAGAAAGAAAAAACCCTTAATTTACCAAAGAGAATATGTGTTTTATAACTTCCCTCATTTAGCCATTCTTGCTCTGCAAAGTCAACGCCCATAGTCATTTGCATTATCCCTTTTAACGTTCCCAATAGTGAGAATATACCCCAGATGTAGAAAAACATTTGTAATTTTTTGCTACTATCAATAAACATAAGAGTCAATGGCACAAAAAGCAGTGGGTAAAAAGCAATACCACGTCCTGAAATCCAAGCTTGTATGCTTCTGGCTTCGGGATTAATGATTTCAAATAGGGAATAGGCAAACCATATAATGCATAAGAACGTAATGTCCTTTTTTGCAGGAGTCCAATCTATTTTTTTCTTAAACTTATTCATGAACAAAGCAATGTAAGTCAAAACAAGTATGCCATCTATACCAAAACCTAAAGGCAACCCTTTAATATATCTTCCTATGCCTAGGAGCATGAAATTTAAAGCGATGGCGGTGTAAAAACCAATTATTGGATAACAGAATAAATAATATAAAAAAACAGAACCAAATAGTAGCGCGAACACTAATATAATTCCAATAATCCCGAGTTTAACAACCAGTAAACCAATAACAGAAAGGAAACCAAAAAGCAATAATAAATACCCAGGTCTGGATAAGTTCATTGATCCTGAATAGTTTTCAAAAGGATTTATGTTATTGTTTGTACTCATTATTTAGAACTGTTTTGTATTTTGACTAATCGTTTGTATCGATTATTCGTTAGTTTATTTAAAAGTGAGATATAAAATAAGACGCCTTTTGTAAATATTGATTTGTATGATAACGAAAGTTCTTTATCTAGAAAATACATTCCCATCCATATACCAACAATAGTAAAAAGGATAGAGGCAATGGCGACCATAATTAATGATTTGAAGACGAAAATGGCGACTAAATCTCCAATAACGTTTGCTAGCAGCATAACAAAAACTTTGATAGCATTAATTTTAGGTCGGTTTATGCTATCTAAGCCTACGCCCGTCATTCTATCAATTGGTAATAACAATCCATAAATAGAAAACACTCTAACGATATCGACTACATTAAAACCTGTAACTGGATCAGTGACTAAGTATTTATGGCCGCTTATAACAATCACAAAAAACTCAGCAAATACAAATGTGACTATACTGATTCCCACAAAAAGGTAAGTTAAGGCACCTGAGTACACATAAAACAAACTTTTTACTTCGTCAATTTGATTTAGTAAGCTCGCTTTTGACATTTTAGGAAAGGCAGTTGCTACAAAACTCCTAAGAGGTATTTGTTGCAGTTCGGTTAGCTTCAAAGGAATGCTGTACAAGGCCACTGCAGCGCTTCCTAAGGGACTTAAACTAATAATTAAAGTATCAACACTTCGCAATAAATTTGTCCCTATTAATGTAAAGGTGGTGTATTTACCAAAATGCAGTAGCTCTTTATTTGTCTCGGCACTTGCTTTCTTGATTAAGAGTATACCGTCCCATCCTAGAATCATACTAATAATTGAAGTTGCCGCATTAACAATTATCAATGCAATAACTAATTTACTCAAGCTCAGTGTTACGGCTATAAAGTGAAAAAGTATAACTAAAAAAAAAGCGCCACTATTAATTGCTTTTAAGACTAGAATTTGCATATACTTTCTATCAGCCTGCAATACTACTAGAGCGATGTTCCAAGGTAGGTTTAGGAAAGCGAGCAAGGGATACCAAGTAAAAAACATATTGTAACCGGAGTTTGTAATCGCCTCAGGGAATAGTATTTTACAAGCGATCAGTATAAGAGCTACAAGCACCGTTGCACCTAAACTTATTAGTGCATTCGAACCAATTAGTTTTATTCTATAGGAACCGTCAGCTCCCGACAAGTATCGTATTAAACCGGTATTCGTAATACCAAAACGGAACATTTCAACAAATGAACCTGCCGCAATAAATAGTACCCATTCACCAAATACGTCTAATGATAGGCTTCTAGCAAGTAGGGCAAATCCCCCAATTCCCAAAATGGCGATCACCACGTTTCCAGTTAAGGAGAGGAAGTTGTCCTCACGCACTATTTTTTTTAGTATTTTCATTTACAAATTTTTAAATCTGATTTTTAGAGAAAAATTGAAATTTAAACATGGCTTTTATTTTTTTTCTTAGGATGCTTCTCTTTTTAGGTAAATCACCCAGTACAGATTCGATTTCATTTATGCTTACACCATTAACAATAATCTTAATTTTGGATGTAGCCTTAACCAATAGGTTATTTATTGCAGCCTGATCTGCTTCTGTCCAAATTCTATTTGAGCGACATACTAAAATACCTAAGTCCGCGTGGGTCATTAAATCAGCTGGGTAATTGTTAAAAATCAAAGAAGGTAACTCGATAATTACAAAATCAGGATCATATGTAAGGTTTATGTTGTTCTGCTCAAGTAGATCTATATAGTTTTTAGCCTCATAAAATTGATGATCCATTTTATACGAATAGTATTCGGACTTATTTAAATAGCTGCCTACATCTGCAAGAAAAGGGTTGGCAAGATCTATTCTAGGATCAGGATAGCCAAGAAGTTTATTGATGATTGAAAATTTTCTTTGCTGAACAATGGGTTTTTGTCTATTGTCATAAGTTAACATTAGTACTTTTTTTCCTTCTTGTTTTAATGTTTTAGCGATATTTCCTGCCACAACTGTTTTACCCTCCATGCTTTGTGTACTGAATACTACAATGGTCTTTGGCGATTTTATTGTAGGTTGAGAACCAAAATACTGTAAAATATTTTGCGTAACAATTGCTAGAAGTCTTTTTTGAATAAACGCCAAATTAATATTTCCTGGATCTAAGATCATTTTAGGAATCATGCCTAAAGCGGGTAAGCCTAATTTTTTGCTCGCTTTTTTTGCGTTTTTAAGAGTGTCATCAAAATATTCCATGATTAAAATTATGGCTAGCGTTATGATACCACCAATAAAAGCAGCAGCAATAATTAAAATGGCTCTTTTGGTTGGGTTTGGGGATAAAGGATAAAATGGCGGATCAATAGCTTTTAGATTTGAAGACATTTCATTGTCTTGCAGTTTTAGTTTTGCTAAGTTTAACCCATGCAGTAACTCTAAATATCCCTGTTCTGAAACCGATATTTCGCGCTCTAATCGTTTTATAGTTGCACCTGCTGGGGCGTAAGTAGCATATTGTTGTTGAAAATCTTTATTTTGCTTATCCATGACCTTTATCTTGGCCTTGAGGTTGTCAGACTCAACAACACTGTTCATCCAGTCAGGTAGTATTTTAGTTAATGGAACGCCATCTATTGAATTTTGATAACTATAAATATCATCTACGCTTTTTTTAATATCGGCTGTCAAGGCTTCTCTTTGTTTTTTTAGAGCAGTAAGCTTTGATTCTAGTTTGTCATTAGTATTGGATTCTATACTTGCTTCGTTGAACGCAATTTGATAATTAATTTCGCCCAATGACTTCTTTTTTTCAAGTACTTTATAGGTTTCATTTTGAATATATTCCTGTACGTTAAGTTTTTCTTCTAGTCTTTTAGTCGATGCCTCTGTTCCAGCTAACTGTGCTTTTTTATTATTGTAGTCAACTTCCATATCTTCTTTTACAACTGCAACAGCTTTACTTTGTTCGTAGTAATTGATAATGTTGTATGACTTATTGAACTCTAGTAACTTGTCCTCGGCTAATTTTAAGGTGTTGTTAGCCTGCCCTAATTGCTCTTGAAAATATTTTACGACCGCATCCGATCTGTTTTCTTTTATATTTTTATAGTTTTTAATGCAAATGGCGTTATAAATCTCTAGTGTTTGCTGACAAATACCAGGATCATCTACCGTATAACTCATTTTTATCAAGTCACTACTGTTTATTCTAGTGGCTTGAATACTGGATAAAGCTTTGATAGAATAATGCTTGTCATCTTCATAATTTAGTAACTCATAGATGTAATTATCACTACTGCTTTTCATTAATTGCAATAATTGCTTCACTGTTTTTTCATAATTGTATCTATCAATTTCTGGAGGTAGCGAATTGTAAATAGCTAGAGTGTCACTTGCTAACATTCCACTACTGTTTCCTTTAGCGATGTATTTGTAAATATTTTTTGGAACCTTTAATTTAAGTTCGTCAAACAGCTTTTTGGATATATATTTAGGGTTGGCCTTTGGTAACATGATGTGTGTGGCAAACAAGCGTACTGCCACTTCCTCTTGGGTTTCTCTGGAGTTAATAATATTGATGAGGTTATCAAAAGAAGTATTGGTAGCAAAATAATTAAATGTTTTATCCATCTCAATCGAGGACCCTGTGGCAAGTCCAGTATATAAAATCGTTTGAGACGTATATTCAAAATTGGGTTTGCTAGTAAGCACTAATACTAATACCGCTAGGAAAAGCGGCACTAGTATTAATAATGCTAAGTGTTTTAGTATTAATCTAATAAATTCAATTATTTTCATAGTTTTATTTTCAACTTATTGGTAAAAGGTAAATCCAGCCATGTCTTCTAAAAGTTTTTTTGCTGTTATAAATTCAGACTTAGCGAACTCATAATCTACTTCTACATTCGATGTAATACTTGTTATCCTTACATATTCAGCAACGGGAACTACTCCGTTTCTAAATTCTTTTTCTACCATTTGCATATTTACTTTGCCGTCGCTTAGTACTTTTGATTTTATTTTGAGAACTCTTTGTTTCAAAATCAAGTCTTGATACATCTTTATCACAGTTTGTCTAATCTCATCTTCTTGAAACTTAGCCATACTTTTCGCCTCGTCGAGCTCTAGTTTTGCTAAACCTACTTGATGCTTTCTATTTATAAAATCAAAAACAGGAATTTTAAGATAAACGCCTACACTATAATTGAATTGTGATGAAGTTGTTAAGACAGAAGTGTTGCCTTGCGCATCAGCATTGGTAGAGAAATTATTTAAATTACCATATTTTGTATCAGCTTGAACTCCAAAATTTCGTGTCCAGTAAATTCGCTCTGATGCCAAAGTCGATTCTTTGACACCAATGTGTTGGTTTCTAAATTTAAGCATAGAGTTCCTGCTCAAAACAGAATCTATGATTACTTGAAGAGAGGGTAGTTGTATTTCCTCCCGATTATTGTCAATATCAGTTGATTGTGCAGTCGTTACGTTGATCGAAAACACCGATAAGGTTAGGATAAAGAGTAGTGGTACTAATTGTTTCATGTTGTTGTAAAAGTAAACCTTATTTTTAGACAGATCCTTTTTGAAGTAATGCAGGAATTGTTCTTAGGATGAGCTTAATGTCATACCAAAATGAATAATTATCTCCTTCAAATTGATCAGCATATTCATTATCTAGTCGCATTCTTTCTTCTTCAGACATTTTTCCGCCTTTTCCTCTGAGTTCTACCTGCCATAATCCCGTTATTCCCGGAGGTGCTAAAAAGCGTTTAGAGATTTCATCACCAGTAATTAGTTCGGCTTCGTAAACGGGTAAAGGTCTGTTGCCTACAATAGACATGTCACCCTTTAAAACATTAATTAACTGTGGTAATTCATCAATACTAGTGTTTCTAATAAATTTTCCAACCTTGGTAACACGAGGGTCATCAACAATTTTAACAAAAGTTGAATTGCTTTTTGCAGCTTCTTGTTTTTGAATATTGTACCAATAATCGCAAATAGCGTGAGTATCAATGTACATTAGAGGAGAGCAAGAGTTGCCGACTGCTAAATTGCTGCATCGAGGGCAAGGTGTTTCAAGGGGATTATTTGCTGAAACTGTTTCTTCTTTTTTGTATTGATTTTTTTCAAGTGCTAGTTTCTTTAATAATTCGTCGGATCCTGTACGCATTGATCTCAATTTGTAAAAATCAAATGTTTTGCGACCGACTCTTTTTGATACATAATACACTTTTCCTTTTGACTCTAGTCGAATAGCTAGTATGATAAGCAGCAAAAACGGGGAGGCAACTAATAAGACAGATGAGGCAACAAAAATATCAAAAATACGTTTTGAAAGTGGCATTTTATAAGCCTCTTTAATAGGTTTAAATTCTTGTTTTACCGCAACAGGTTTTCTATTATCGCAAAGAAATGAAGTGCGATTTAAAATATCCAATGGCTCCGTTACTGAGGTAACATAAAAATCGTCAATTTTTTTCTGGAAAGCTAACTTGTAGAGATCGATGTTGAACTCTTTTGATAACAGTATAAACGGAATTGTATCTAATGAACTATTGCTTCTGATCCAATCAAAAAGGTAAATTCCATTATTTCCTGGTAAGTTATAATCGCAAATTATAGCGTCGGGTTTTTTTTGATTTTCTAGATAGTTAGTGACTTTGGCACTATTATCTAATGTTATTATGGTCCATTTATTCTGTTCCACCACATCAAAATAGGCAGGATTGTTCCCAATGTATAAAATAGTAAGAATTGGATTCATAGTAATTAAGTCTTTAGATTCGGTTGTAATTGAAGTTGCTGTGTGTATTTACCACTCTATTGCATAATGAATAGGAAATAAGTTTTTCTTAACCAATTCATCTAATTCTTCAGGATTAAAAGGCTTGGTAAGGTAATCTTGTGCTCCAAGTTTATAACATTTTATACGTTCTTTACTTTCTGATTTTCCTGATAACATGATGCACGGTGTATGCTTTGTAAAGCCGCGTTGACGAAGCTGTGTCAGAAATTCATATCCATCCATTTTTTCCATCTGAATGTCACTAATAATTAAATCAGGGATATTGTCATCAAGCCATAGTAAAGCATCAAGTCCGTTATTCATTGATACAACTTCATGATTTTTTGACAGGAAGTTTTCTAAAAGGAGGCAAATGCTCATTTCATCATCTAAAATTAGTATTTTTTTCTTCATTATTTCTTCTTTTTGCTATTGAAAACCAATAAAAGCCAAGACTCTTATCAAGTTCGAAATTAAGTAAGCGTACGGTTTAGGATTATAATATACTTGACTTTAAATGTTACGTTTGTAGAGTTATTGTGTAATTAACTTTCATTGCTAGACATTATTTGATGTTTAGATTATAGTGTGACGCTATCCATTGAGGTGTTGATTCCGATACAGAAATAATCAAATCCACTGTCTTTCATTTCTTGTCTATCGTATATATTTCTACCGTCAAAAACAGCAGGTGTTTTAAGTAATTTTTGAACTATTTTTAGATTTGGGAATTTAAATTCGGGCCATTCTGTTAATATCGCGAGACAGTCGGCATCAATAAGTGTTTCGTATTGGTCTTCGCAGTAGGATATGGTGTCGCCAAAATGATGTTTAGCCTCGTTGATAGCAATTGGATCATACGCTTTAATAATAGCCCCTGCTTTTAATAAATGCTGGACAATGTAGAGTGAAGGAGCTTCGCGCATATCATCAGTTTGTGGTTTAAATGACAGTCCCCAAAGTGCGATTGTTTTACCATTTACATCTCCGTTAAAATATTTCATTATTTTATGAAAAAGCACAAGCTTTTGGTCATTATTTACTGCCTCTACTGCTTTTAGAACTCTTAATTCATAATTATGTTCACTTGCTGTTTGAATTAATGCTTGAACATCTTTTGGGAAACAAGAACCACCATATCCAATTCCGGGATATATAAATTTGTGACCAATGCGAGAGTCAGAGCCAATTCCTTTTCGAACTTTATTGATATCAGCGCCTACAATCTCACAAAGGTTTGCGATGTCATTTATAAAACTAATTTTAGCGGCAAGCATTGAATTTGCTGCATATTTTGTCATTTCTGCTGATATGATATCCATAAAAATAACAGGATGACCATTAAGGGTAAAAGGCTTGTACAAACTTTTCATTAAGTCTTCAGCTCGTTCGCTTTCTAATCCTACTACGATTCTATCTGGTTTTAAGAAATCGTCAATTGCGGCTCCTTCTTTAAGAAACTCAGGATTTGAAGCTACATCAAATTCTATTTGAACATTTCGTTTATCTAGTTCTTCTTGTAATGCTTTTTTAACTTTTTGCGAAGTACCTACAGGAACCGTACTTTTAGTAACAACAAGTAAGTAATCATTGATGTTTTTACCGCAGTCTCTAGCGACAGATAATACGTATTTGAGATCAGCACTACCGTCTTCATCTGGTGGAGTTCCAACAGAAATAAATAAAACTTCAGAATCTACTAAAGCCTCAGCGATGTTAGTTGTGAAACTTAATCGCCCTTTTTTCATGTTTCTGGTTATCATTTCTTCTAATCCAGGCTCGTAAATAGGGATAATTCCTTTATTAAGATTGTCTATTTTATTACGATCAATATCCACACACGTAACATCAATACCAACTTCGGAAAAACACGCACCTGTTACTAGTCCAACGTATCCGCTTCCAACAATTACAATTTTCATACTATAGAGATTTTTTTGGTTATCAAAAAACACTTGACTTTTTAAACTAAAACACAATCAAAAAATTAAATATGTTGTTCGTTAATTAACTGTCATTTAAATAACAGTTCGGTTAATTCTTACTCAAATATAATACAAAAAGAATAAAAACACCGATAAAAAGCAATAAATATCGATTAAATGTTATTTTTGGTATTTATTAGTACTAATTGTAAAAACACTTACAAATAAAACTGATTGTTTTCTGTAGTGACTTCTCCCTAGGGTTAGTTTTTTAGAAGTAGTAAAGGGATCTTGAGTCAGTATTTGGATGTTTTATATGAAAATCGTGGGTTTTAAGAAGTTCACTTTAAATAAAATTATATGCTAATTTATTATTTTTTTGGTTAATAAAAAATATTATAATAGGTATTTTAATAATGTCTTTAAAAGGAAATTATATTTTTTGACATTACTAATACTATTCTGCATTGTTAGATTGAATTAGTATCCCCATTTTTGGTATCGTAAAGCAACTTAATTTATAGGGTGTTTTCGCATTTGGAATAAAAGGAACAAAGACATATTATTCAATCATAGGGTCTTTTTGTACTAGTAGTTCACTGTTTAAGAGGTACAACTGAACTTGTAACATCAATTTTCACCTTATTTTAGGGTAAATTACTGGTTTTAGTTGATTGGTAGTAGCATTTACAATGTGGCTGGCAATAGGGAGTGTATAGTTTGCCGATGAAGTTTATTTAAAAAAAAATAATTACAAGTAAAGACCAGTTTAAGTGCTAAACTAATACTTTGTAAATTGTATTTAGCTGTATTAAAACTAATTACAAAAACTACTATAAACTATGTTGTACTACTATTATAATTGTAGATCAGTTAAAAACTGCTCCATTATGTCTAGGATGGCATTAAAGTTATCATGCAGAGAATTGTTGCCTTCTAATAAGTTTAATTCATGCTTATTCGCTAATGCGTAACTTTCCTCAAGTCCCAGTAAACTAATTTTGTGTTTTAGTTTATGCACATTTTTTGCCGCTATATCGAATATTTTAGAATCAATATTTCCGGCATAGGTGTTTCTTTCAGTAGGAAATTCACTTTTTATGACAGCAAGTATTTTTTTTTCAAATTCTTTATCTCCGCCGGTAAAGCTGTTTAAATAGGAATAATTAGGCTGTTCCATAATGATAAAGTTTAAGTGACAAATAAAGTATTTTTAATTGGTTTGGAATGTAAATCTGGTTTAATTCCTTAGTTGATGCGAAACTAAAGTCCTTTTTCTTGCATTTCAATAATCACATCAGATGCGCTTTTAAACGTTGGTGCTTGTTCGATAATGGTTCCTACTCTTTTTTTATTGAGTTTAAAAGTAATATCGTTTTCAGTAGTAAACAACAAGGCGGTTAAAAACGGATTATTCATGTACGAGGCCAAGATAGGGTAGGCATCGTCGATCGTATGAAAACTTTCTACTTCTTCCGTTTTGTATTTGGTGCTTAAAGAGAGCATAAATACATCATTTTCTATAAGAACGGGACGTACGTAGATATTTTTAATTTCGGTATCGCCTATGGTCTTCGCCAAAGTTAATTTAGAGTAGGTTTTATCGTTAATACTTTGTTTCACTCGTTCCCAAAAAAGGGCAAATATAGGTTCGTATGACATTGTGTTCGTTTTTTTGAAGATCTCTAACTGCAAAATTAGCTTTTGTTAATGGTATTTAGGGACTAATTAGATAAAATTTAGTGTAGAAAAACAAAAACCACAGTGCAATTAGTAAAGGTAATTAACACTGTGGTTGTAAATAATCCAAGCTATTGTTTCTTTATTTCCCTTGGAAAACGGCTTTTCTTTTCTCTAAAAATGCGGTTGTACCTTCTTTAAAATCTTCAGTACCAAAGCATTTTCCAAACGATTTTATTTCGGTTTCATAACCATTTTCACCATCTTTAAAATTGGCATTTACTGCTTTAATGGCTTTAGTTATTGCAACAGGTGAGTTTTTCATGATTTTAGATGCGATACCGTTGCAAAAATCTAAAAGTTCTGCCTGAGGTACCACATGATTCGCTAAACCGTTACGGTAAGCTTCGTCAGCTCCAATCATACCCGCAGTCATAATCATTTCCATGGCACGACCTTTACCAATTAATTGTGGTAAGCGTTGTGTTCCTCCGTAACCCGGAATCACACCTAATGAAACTTCTGGAAGTCCCATTTTGGCATTGTCCGAAGCTACTCTAATATGGCAAGACATTGCCAATTCTAATCCGCCTCCTAATGCAAATCCGTTAACGGCTGCAATTACAGGTATTTTTAAGTTCTCAACAAAGTTAAAAAGGATATCTTGTCCTTGTGCTGCTAATTGGGCACCTTCTTCAACTGAAAACTGTGCAAACTCTGCGATATCGGCTCCTGCTACAAATGCTTTTTCGCCGCTTCCCGTTAATATAATAACACGAGTATCGTAGTTTTTTTCTAAACTTTCAAAGGCATGATGTAGCTCTTTAATCGTCCTTGTGTTTAATGCGTTTAATTTTGTTGGGCGGTTTATGGTAATAGTTGCAATGCTGTTTTCTGAGGCAACTAGAATGTTTTCGTAAGTCATAATACTTGTTTAAGAGTTAATTATTGGAAGCGAAACGATAAAACGAGTTCCTTTTCCGTATTCTGTTTCAAAGGTAATTGTTCCTTTGTAATTTTCAATAATGTTTTTAATAATACCCAGTCCAAGGCCCATTCCACTGTTTTTAGTGGTAAATTTGGGTTGAAATATTCTATTGATATCAATTGGATTAATTCCAACGCCATTATCCTCTACAGTAATTAAAACGTTGTTCAAAACCTTTTTCACCACTACTTTTATTTGCTTGTGCTCTTGCAATTCTGGAATGGATTGAATAGCATTTTTAACTAAATTGGTGATGATGCGAACCAATTGCGTTCGGTCTATTTTAGAGATAATTTCAGGATATTCGGGTTCAAAGATGATATTATTTTCGTTGAAGATATCTAAAGCTAACTCAACTACTTCTACCACATTTAAAGTTTCGTTTTGTTGGGCTGGCATGGATGCAAAATTTGAAAATGCCGAGGCAACTGCGCTCATCGTATCTATTTGCTGAATCAAAGTTTCTGAGTAATCCTTCATTTTTTGATTAACGTTAGGATCATCAGGACTAAACCTTCTTTGAAAACTTTGAACCGTTAATCGCATAGGCGTCAACGGATTTTTAATTTCGTGAGCGACTTGCTTTGCCATTTCGCGCCAAGCTTCTTCTCGTTCGCTTTGAGCCAGTTTTAAGGCACTTTTCTCTAGTTCGTCAACCATTTGATTGTAGGCTTTTATCAGTAAATTAATTTCTTTACTGTTGGCCTCTAAATGTATTTTTTCGTTCTTCTGATTCAAACTCGTCTCATTCAGTTTGTCAGAGATCGTTTTTAGGGACTTAGTAATATAAGAGGATAGGAAATAAGCCAAGGCAAATGCCACCAAAAGCATAAACGAATATACTTGCCCTAGCCTGATCAGGAAACTACTCAATTCCTTCTGATAAAAGCCATCATCTTCTAAATAGGGTAAATTTAAAACACCTAATGGTTTGAAGCGATCATCTTTGATTTGGGTAAAGGAAGATCTATTTTTGACCCCATCTATTGTTTTGATGTCAACGTAGCGCTTTTCGATGGAGGAGCGTACGAGCTTCAATATATATTTTGGAATTGGAGGCGAAACTTTATCGACGGAAAAGGATTCCTTTGATGATTTTAAAAGTTTACCATCCAGATCGTATATGTTGATTTCGATGTTGTGAATTTGAGCCAATTCATGAATTTTATCCTTAAAAATCAGGTCTAAATTCTCGGTTGTCAAAGGGTAAGTTGTAGTCGAAAGGACATAGTTAATGTGTTCTTTAACCGCATTTTCTTTACGCTCTAAACGTTCTTGATGGTATTCTTTGGCTTCATTTTTAAATTGGATAATCGAAATGGAAGCTAATAATATGGATGCAACAATTATCAAAACGATCATCGAAAGGAAGATTCGAACTCGTAACGAAAGCATTGATAATTTGAAGTTTTTTAGCATATTTTAAGATTGATTTTTCTCTCTTATTCGTTTGTAAAATTTAAATCCTAACATAATTATTATGGAGAACATAAAAATCCCCACCACTCCATAAATCCAATTTACTGCATTTTTTAAAATAACTAAAAATACCACTGCAAAAAGAATCAATGTAGCACCTTCATTCCACAGCCTCATGTAGTTCGTGGTGTATTTTACTTCATCCCGTTGTAATTGATTAAAAATTTGTTGGCATTTAGCATGGTACAAGTACAGCACAAAAACAAAGCCAAGTTTTACATGCATCCACGGCATTTGTAGCCATGCTTGTCCCATTGGAGTAAAGAACAACATCCAAAAAGCAAAAAAGCTAGCTAAAACTGCTGATGGCCAAGTAATGATGTACCACAAGCGATAGGTCATTATTTTGTATTGCTTTTGCAAAATTTCTTTTTCTGGTGAAGGTTTGTCCGCTGCTTCAATTTGGTAAACAAAAAGGCGTACAATGTAAAATAAACCTGCAAACCAAGTGATTACGAAGATGAGGTGTAGTGACTTGAGGTAGTTATAATAGTCCATCAGTAGATTGAATTAGTGTTGTATTCATTTCCCTTTTCAGAAAAAAGGCAGTAAGTAAAGTTGATAGTACATCAGAAATTGGAAAAGCAACCCACACACCAAAAATACCAAAAAAATTAGGTAAAATAAGCACTAGCGGAATTAAGAAAAATCCTTGCTTGCTCAAAGTAAGCAAAAGTGCCTTTCTCGCCTTTCCTACCGCTTGAAAATAGGCTGACCCGATGAGTTGTACTGCAATAATAGGTGAGGCTGCAAAAACCCAACGCAGTGCATTAGGAGTTTCGTCTAAAACCGTTTGATCATCAGTGAAAATTGTCACTATCGGTGTAGCAAAAAGTAAAATGAGTATAAATATAATACTAGCTAACAGTGCTGCATATTTTATTGAGATGCCAATACTTTCTTTGACTCTGTCATAGTTACGGGCACCGTAATTATAACCCGCAATGGGCAAGAACCCTTGAGTGATGCCTAGAATTGGGAAGAGCGCAAACATTAACATTCTGCTAATGATTCCATAAACGGTTATAGAATGTTCACCGCCATAAGTGTACAGCGTGTGATTTAAAATAATAGATAGGATCGCGATGACGCCTTGTCTCGAGAAAGTAACAAAACTAAGTGTGCTAATTTCCTTTAAGATGTCATAGTTGAATTTAAAATGAACTGCTTTTAGTTTTATTTCGCTTTTAAAAAGAAAAAACCACAGTACAAATACAAAACACATGAAATAGGATATGGATGTTGCATAAGCCGCACCTGTCATACCCAAATTCATAACTTTAATAAACACAATATCTAAGGCAATGTTGAAGAAAGCAGGGACAATCATTGCAATCATCGCAAATTTAGGTTTGCCTTCGGCTCGGATAATATTGTTCCCCATCATGCAAAGAGCCAGAAAGGGAACGGATAATATAATTGGTTTAAAAAATTCGGTTGCGGGCTGAATTATAGCTCCTTTGGCTCCAAAAAGCAGAAGCATTTCTTCGCTAAAAAAAATTCCTAGAAGGCAAAAAACAGTTGACAAAGCAAAAGTCATCATGATTTGATTCGCAAAAGTGCTCTTTGCTTTGCCATGGTCTTTTGCTCCTAAAGCTCTGGATAAAACAGATCCTCCGCCTACGCCAATGGCCATACCCAACGATGAAATCAAGAAAGTTATAGGTAACACAACAGTGACAGCTGCAATGGCTAACGAACCAATCCATTGCCCCACAAAGATGGTGTCGATTAAGATGTTAACCGACAGAAATAAAATCCCAATCGATGCAGGTACCGCCTGCTTAACCAACAGCTTTTTAATGTCTTGTGTTCCTAATTCTTCCGAAGAAACCGCCATTTAAACTACTGGTTTTTCTACCGTTGCCCATTCGTTAACCCAATTACTTACTGTTTGACACCACTCGTCACCATCATTCAAGCAAGGGATAGCCATGAATTCTTCACCGCCATGCTCTTTGAATTCGTGATTGGCTTCCATTGCGATTTCTTCCAAGGTTTCTAAGCAGTCAGAAACGAAGGCCGGAGTTACAACGGCTAATTTTTTAATACCTTTTTCAGGCATATTATTAACTTCAACATCGGTGTAAGGAGTTAACCATTTATCACCCGCTAAACGCGATTGGAATGTTTGGCTGTATTTCCCTTCTGGAATACCCAATAATTTCACTACTTGTTTCGTGGTCTCGTAACATTGGTGACGATAGCAAAATTCATGTGCTGGTGAGGGTGTATTGCAACAAGATCCATCAATTTTACAATGTGATTTAGTAATATCTGTTTTACGAATGTGTCGCTCCGGAATTCCGTGGTACGAGAACAAAAGGTGGTCGTAATCAAAGCCTTCTAAATGACCTTTTATAGAGTCGGAAAGGTTTTTTAAATAATCAGGTTTGTTGTAAAAAGCAGGGACGATAGTAAATTTCATGTTAGGGAAATACTTTTGTCTGTGTTCCTCGGCCAATTCTAAAATTGTCGTGGTTGAAGCCATCGCGTGCTGCGGATACAAAGGGAATAGCATTACTTCGGTCACGCCTTTATCGTGTAGTTCTTGCAAACCAGAAAGTAAAGATGGATTCCCGTAACGCATCGCTAAAGAAACAGGTACATCCACTAGTTTTTGTACTTTCTCATGCATTCTTCTTGAAATAACAACAAGCGGTGAACCTTCGTCCCACCATATTTTTGCGTAAGCAGCAGCTGATTTTTTAGGTCTGGTTTGTAAAATGATTCCGCGTACAAGCAATGCTCGTAATAAAAACGGAACGTCAATTACATATTTATCCATCAAAAATTCGTCTAAATATGGTTTTACATCTTTGGGAGTAGGACTTTCAGGAGAACCTAAATTAACTAATAATACACCTTTCATCTTGCTTTTTTTTATTTTGTAAAAGTACTTAAAGATGGTTTTCTCTTAAGTACGATTAACTATTTTTTATTTATTGTTTAATATGTAAAATCAATTACTGTTATGCATTAGGATTGATTGACATCAAATATTTTTTAGGAGTGGTTGCAAATTTCTTTTTGAACGCAGCTATAAAATGACTTCCGGTGCTGTATCCTATTTTTAAACCTACTTCGTTTACATTATAAGAGCCGCTATCGAGTAGTTTTCGAGCAAAGTCCATTTTGTAATCAAACAAAAATCCGTAAACGGTATCTCCATAAATTTGTTTGAAACCCATTTTAAGTTTCTTTAAATTCAATCCTATTTCGTCTGCTAATTCTTGTAAACCGGGTGGTTCGGCCATGTTGGCAATGATAATTTCCTTTGCTTTTCTGATTTTCATGACGTTATCCTCATCAATTAAGAACGGACATTGCTCTGCATTGGGATCTTCGGTACGGTTAAAATACAAACTTAGTAATTCGTAACCTTTACCTTTATAATAGAGGTTTTTTATAGAAGGATGTAAGTTGTAATGAAACAATTGGCTCAAAACAATAGCCATCGATGGACTTATGTTTCCTTCGTTATAATATTTTTTATCCTTGTTTTCACCACTTAAAAAAGTAATATAATCAGCCTCGGTTGAAAATAAAGCGTGGAACTTTTTTATGGAGATGATAACAGAAATCACCCAGGAGTTTGGTGCAAGTTCTAGATTTAAGGGAAGTTCTTTTTGAGGATTGTACAATAATAATGATTTCTCCTCTTTAAGTTCTAAGGCATAATTCCCTTGATTGAAGATGAATTTAGCACTTCCTTTCAATCCAAAATGAAACTGAATCAGTCCACTGCTCACTTCTCGCTGCGCGTTGAAGCTTTCTGTGCTGTCATTTTGAAACCGAATTAAGGTAAAATCGTCTTCTATCTTTATAATTTCTTGTGAACTCATAGCGATATTTTTTTAATGGCAAAGGTTTAAAAAATATTCTCTTTAATTTAGAACGTTTCTAATTTAAGGAATACAAATCCCTCGCTTGCTCCACAAAAATAGCGTTTTTTAGCTATTTTTCATCTTTTAGAATCAAAAAAACATCCAGCGACACAAATAGTACTTCTAGCGTTACTTTTAAAGGTATGTTAGTAATAATTTTGTACCACTTTCTTGAAAAGTAATACTATGGAAAATAATACCCAGTCTAAACACCACTATTTTTATTCAGTAGGACTCAGCTATAAAAAAGCAGATGCCGAAATGAGAGGTAAGTTTAGCTTAGATACTTTAGCAAAAACACGTTTGCTGGAACAAGCAAAAACCGAGGGAATCGAGAGTTTAATCGTTACATCTACTTGTAATCGTACGGAGATTTATGGATTCGCTGAACATCCTTTTCAATTGATCAAATTGATTTGTGAGAACAGTAATGGTAGTGTTGAAGAATTTCAAAAAGTAGGTTTTGTTTACAAAAATCAAGAAGCAATCACACATATTTTTAGAGTAGGAACGGGTTTAGACAGTCAGATTTTGGGCGATTTTGAAATCATTTCTCAAATCCGTTCTAGTTTCACGCAGTCTAAAGCAATGGGATTAACTAATAATTTCATGGAGCGATTAGTAAATGCTGTTATCCAAGCTAGTAAAAAAATTAAGAACGATACGGAGATAAGCTCAGGCGCCACTTCAGTTTCTTTTGCAGCCGTACAATACATCATGAAAAACGTTGAGGATGTTGGTAATAAAAACATTCTTTTATTCGGTACTGGTAAAATAGGTCGTAATACTTGTGAGAATTTAGTAAAACACACTAAGAACGAGCATATTACGCTTATCAATAGAACTAAAGATAAGGCAGAGAAATTAGCTGGAAAACTGAATCTGATTGTAAAAGACTACTCTGAACTGCATTTAGAATTACAAAAAGCGGATGTGGTTGTGGTGGCTACAGGTGCTCAAAATCCTACTGTAGACAAAGCAATATTGAATCTTAAGAAACCCTTACTGATTTTAGATTTGTCAATTCCTAAAAATGTACACGCTGACGTTGAAGAGTTAGAAGGAGTAACTCTAATTCATATGGATTACTTGTCTCAATTAACCGATGAAACTTTAGAGAACCGAAAAAATCATATTCCAGCTGCCGAAGCGATCATCGAAGAAATCAAAGAAGAATTTAATGTTTGGACAAAAGGACGCAAATTTGCTCCTACCATCCACGCTTTAAAGGAAAAACTGAATGCAATGAAAGTATCAGAATTAAACTTTCAAAGCAAAAAAATAGCTGATTTCAACGAGGAACAAGCCGAAATTATCAGTGCTAGAATCATTCAAAAGATCACTACTCAATTTGCGAACCATTTAAAAGATGATGACACTATGGTAGATGAAAGCATTGAATGGATTGAGAAGGTTTTTAAAATAGGACTGGCGGCGAAGTAAGGTTGACACAATCTTTATTTTGATGTTATTTGAAGAGAATACAACTTAATGAATCTTAATTTCTTAATGGTTTTAATTCAAAACTTATTTTGAAATCAAAAAATAAAAATGGCTGAAAAAACAATACGAATTGGTACCAGAGACAGTGAATTAGCACTTTGGCAAGCGCATACCGTCGAAAAAAAGTTGAACGATTTGGGTTATAAAACCAAGATTGTTGCTGTAAAATCAACTGGTGATGTGATTTTAGACAAGCCACTTTACGAATTAGGCATCACAGGAATTTTTACTAAAACGCTAGATGTTGCCATGATAAACGGTGATGTGGATATCGCGGTGCATTCAATGAAAGATGTTCCAACAGCGTTACCAAAAGGAATTGTGCAAGCAGCCGTTCTTGAAAGAGCCAATACCGTAGATATTTTAGTACACAAAGGAAATCTGGATTTTCTAAATGCATCTGGAACTATTGCAACCGGAAGTTTGCGTCGTCAAGCACAATGGTTGAACAAATATCCTACTCACAATGTAGTTGATCTACGCGGAAATGTAAATTTGCGCATGAAAAAGCTCAATGAAGGTGACTGGAACGGAGCTGTATTTGCAGCAGCAGGACTGGAAAGAATCAATTTGAAACCCGAGAATTACATTAACTTAGATTGGATGATTCCTGCTCCAGCTCAAGGCGCTATGCTTGTGTTGGCAATGCAAGAGGATGCGTTTACACAAGATGCACTGTCGCATTTAAATGATATCGAAACAGAAATTTGTACCTATATCGAACGACAATTTCTAAAAACATTGGAAGGTGGTTGCACGGCGCCAATTGGTGCTTTGGCTAAATACGATGAACAAGAAGATACAATCCATTTTCAAGGGGTTTTATTTTCGCTTGACGGAAAAGAAAAAATTGAAGTCGACAAAATTGTTCCTATCGAAGAATGGAAGAAATTGGGGTTCTTTTCGGCTCAAGAAGTGTTGAATAATGAAGGAACAAAACTGATGGCAGAAATCAAAAACAAATTGAAAAAATAATGACTCAAATAAGTATTTTATCCACTAAGACACTTTCTGTAGAACAAAGACAAGTATTTATCGATGCCGACTTTGATTTGTTAGAACAAGACTTTATCGAGATTAAAAACAACCTTTTTGATTTAGATAAAATCAATAATAATCTTATTTTCAGTAGTCAGAATGCGGTTTTAAGCTTAATGGAACAAAACGGTTGGGAAGCTTTAAAAACCAAGCCTGTTTTTTGCGTTGGCATCAAAACCAAAGAATTACTAGAAGCAAATGGTTTTACTGTAGATGTTTACCTAGACTACGCATCCGAATTAGCGGAGATCATTACTCTTATTTATAACAAAGAAAGCTATACTTTTTTTAGCGGAAACCTGAGAAAAGAGACGTTGCCACAAGCTTTAAAAGAAGCGGGTATTACGTTTAACGAAATCGAGGTGTACCAAACAAAATTGGCTCCTTTTAAAATTTCAGATCAAGAGAATTTTGACGGAATTATGTTCTTCAGCCCTTCGGCGGTGGAGAGTTATTTATCGAATAACAAAATCAAAAAAGAGTTCTGCTTCTGTATCGGCAGCACAACCGCTGCGGCTTTAGAAGAAAAGAAAATTAAAAACATAGTAATTCCTGAAATACCTACTATCGAAGAAGTAATTATAGAGGTAATTCAGCATTACACGCCAATGCCTGAAGAAGGTAATTAGAACAAACAAAACAAGATAAACCATAAGCTAATAGCCAAAAGCGACTAGCCAATAGCAAGAAAATGATAAAAAACGACTTATTTTTAAGAGCATTAAAAGGAGA
>NZ_JAQWTM010000081.1 GCF_029242675.1 Flavobacterium sp. | reverse complement strand
TTTTATTTTATTAAGAAATACTATCAGTTTACGGAGTAATGGTCCATGAAGCAAAATATTGCTGACCAATTAGACCTGCACCCAATACTTGAGCATATTCTTTTCCTCCAATATTAGCCGCACCAATTTTTAATATTGACTTTAGTTTAGGAAAACTATAATTCACCTGAGCATCAACAACGGTAGCAGCATCGATCATACCGTCAACCATAGAAGATTGCCACAAGTAAGAGCTGCTGTATCTAGCACTAATATTGAAACCGAAGTTCTCAAATAATTTTTCGTTTCCAAACGATGCTTTAGCTCTGTGTTTAGGCGTATTGAATCCTGCTTCAAAACTAGGGTCCTTTGATTGATCAAAACTAAAATCTGCATAGTTGTAATTTACACTTACCTCAAAATCTCTGTAAACTTTTCTACCCAAACCTATTCCGAAACCTAGAGATTTAATTTCTAAAGGCGTATTAGTATATAATTGAAAAGTACGTGTATTGCCACTTTGCAATGCTTGTAAAGCTTTTGACCCTTCAGGATTTGTTAATCCACCTCCATCTAAAGCTTGCCCATATAAAGGTGTAATAACATTTAAGTTACCTATAAAATTATTATAGACATTATAGTAACCATTAATATCAATAGACGTTTTATTGATAAATGATCTATAACCTAATTCAATCGCCTTAACCTCTTCTGGCTTTACTAAATTAGCATTAGTTTTTTGCAGTAAGGCAGGATTTCCCGCTGCCGCAAATGCTAAAACGGATGAAGCAAGATAAGAATTATTATACGCTCTTGTACCATCGATAGTTTGAGAACCATTTCCGTTGTTAAGTGCCTTACCTACATCACCTTTAATATCTATTGTTTCTACAAAACGTGTTAAATTGTCTGGAGCAGAACCTAGTAATACTGCACTTCCAACATTAAACCCAATATATTGATCTTGCGTTGAAGGATTTCTAAAACCCGTTTGAAACGAAGCTCTAAAATTATGTTTTCTACTTTCACCACCCGAGTAAACAAATGAAACCCTAGGCGAAACATTTCCATCAAAGTTTTTAGACTTATCATAACGAATAGATCCTGTAAATTTTAAGCGATCGTCTATCATTTTTTTAGATACTTGCGTATAAGCACCGTACTCATTATATAAAATAGGACCATCAGCATCTGTATAAATTCTACCATGAGAATTCAGCTCGTACTGTCTGTAAGAACCTCCAACTTGTATTTCAGCAAATTCGATTAAATCCTTGAAGTTGTAATTGGCATCAGAATGGTAGATTTTTGAATTGTCTACTAATTTAGAACCCGTAAGCACATCTTCCCCAGATATAACTTTATTAAATGCATTTTTAAAACCCTGAGTACCTGGAAGCAATCTTGTTCCTCTTGGATCGTTTCCATTAATATTTGGAGTTAATACCAATCCTCCAATTAAGCCGGAAGGACTAATATTGTAATCAGCAAAATTTCTAGCTGCACTATGAGCAATTTCAGGTTTTTGGCCAGCTAAAGTGGCATTAGCAAATGCATTTCCATAATCTGTAAACCAGTTCGTATCCGACTTCCATTGTCGGTTGATATTTATC
>NZ_JAQWTM010000123.1 GCF_029242675.1 Flavobacterium sp. | reverse complement strand
TGCTTTGATTGTTTTTATGCTGACTATTTTGTTTTCTAAAAATACTGAGAAAACAATGTACACTAATTTCAATATGATGACGACGATGTTGCTTGGCGGTTTTTGGAATGGCGCTAGTGTTCGTTTTATTGTTTGGGGAGCATTGCATGGATTAGCACTGGCTGTTAATAAAGTTTTTGCCGAATATTTCCCGACCCAAAAAGAAGCAAAATGGACCTTTAGTACCCGATTTATTCATGTAATCTCAGTTTTGCTTACCTTTAATTTTGTAGCTTTTTGTTGGATTTTCTTTCGCGCAGGTAGTTTTGACTTGGCTTTAGATGTTTTAAATTCAATTCAACAAGTTACGTTCGATCCTGCTCAATGGATGGTGATTATTCAAGGGTACGAAAATGTATTTATCATAATGTTGTTTGGATTTGCTTGGCATTTTCTACCAACGAAGGTCGTTGATTTCAACAAAATGATTTTCGATAGAATGCCCATCGTTTTTAAAGCATTTACGCTTGCAGTGACATTTTGGGTGGTTTATGCCACCTCTACAAGTGGGCCACAACCTTTTATTTATTTTCAGTTTTAAACCAGTCTCATTTAAAGAGAGAAAATCTCTTTTATTTTCAGATGAAATAACAAAGTTTTAAAGATCAAAATCTTGTGTCTCTAATCCTTTGTATTATATTTGCAATTCCTAAAACAACAATTACATGTTTGATAATTTAAGCGATAAACTAGACAAAGCCTTTCATATATTAAAAGGGCACGGAAAAATAACAGAAGTAAACGTAGCCGAAACTTTAAAAGAAGTACGTCGTGCCTTATTGGATGCCGATGTGAATTTTAAAATTGCCAAGGATTTTACTGCTCGAGTAAAAGAAAAAGCAATTGGTCAAGACGTATTAACTACGTTACAACCGGGTCAGTTATTAGTGAAATTGGTTAAAGATGAACTGACTGAATTAATGGGTGGTGATGTTGCGGGTATTAACCTGCAAGGAACTCCATCTGTAATTTTGATGTCTGGTTTGCAAGGATCGGGAAAAACTACTTTCTCAGGAAAATTGGCAAATTATCTTCAAACTAAAAAAGGAAAGAAACCGTTATTAGTTGCCTGTGATATTTACCGTCCGGCTGCTATTCAGCAGTTGTATGTTGTAGGAGATTCCATTGGTGTAGAAGTGTATTCGGAGCCAGAAAATAAAAATCCTGTTGAAATTGCTCAAAATGCAATTAAACACGCTAAAGCAAATGGGTTTAATGTGGTAATTGTCGATACAGCAGGGCGTTTAGCTGTAGATCAAGAAATGATGGACGAGATTGCTCGTGTTCATAATGCTATTAAACCACAGGAGACTTTATTCGTTGTGGATGCCATGACAGGACAAGATGCTGTAAATACTGCAAAAGCCTTTAATGATATCTTAAATTTTGACGGGGTAATTCTAACGAAATTAGACGGTGATACTCGTGGTGGAGCTGCTTTATCTATCAAATCAGTTGTTAATAAACCAATTAAGTTTGTAGGTACTGGAGAAAAAATGGATGCAATTGATGTATTCTATCCTGTACGTATGGCTGAGCGTATCCTTGGAATGGGAGATGTTGTGTCGTTGGTAGAAAGAGCGCAAGAGCAATTTGATGAAGAGGAAGCTAGAAAGATTCAAAAGAAAATTGCGAAAAACGAATTTGGTTTTGATGATTTCCTTTCACAAATTCAGCAAGTGAAGAAAATGGGTAACATGAAAGAGTTAGTCGGGATGATACCAGGTGCTTCAAAAGCGATGAAAGATGTAGAAATTGAAGATGATGCCTTCAAACATATTGAGGCAATCATTCATTCAATGACTCCAATCGAAAGAAGTAAACCATCTGTTATTGATGTGAAAAGAAAAAACAGAATCGCAAAAGGTTCTGGAACGAAAATAGAGCAAGTCAACCAACTGATGAAACAGTTTGACCAGATGAGCAAGATGATGAAAATGATGCAAGGTCCAGGGGGTAAAAACCTAATGAAAATGATGGGCGGTATGAAAGGAATGCCAGGCGGAATGCCGAAATAATATTTTTAAGGTTTAAGATTTCTTCACGAAATTTTAAACCTTAAATTTTTAGTACAAATTGGAACAACAACGATATGGTTTTAAATGGTTTTAGTGCTTGTGAGGAAGGGCTTTTAAAATGACTTTAAAACTTTAAACTAAATTAACATGCAACTACTAGACGGAAAAAAAACAGCAGAAGACATCAAGAGCGAAATTGCTATTGAAGTAGACAAAATGATTAAAAATGGGGAAAAAGTACCTCATCTTGCAGCAGTAATCGTTGGTAACGATGGTGCAAGTTTAACCTATGTAGGAAGTAAAGTAAAAGCCTGCCAAAGAGTAGGTTTTGAATCTACCTTAGTAAAAATGCCGAGTACTACCTCAGAAACAGAATTGCTTAAGAAAATTAAGGAATTGAACGAGGATGATAATATTGATGGTTTTATCGTTCAATTGCCTTTGCCAGTTCAAATCGACGAACAAAAGGTCTTAATGGCGGTTTGTCCTAGTAAAGATGTCGATGGGTTTCACCCAGAGAATTTTGGAAAAATGGCACTTGATATGAGCACCTTTATTCCAGCTACTCCGTTTGGAATTTTAGAGTTACTAGAACGTTATGGAGTAGAAACACAAGGAAAAAACACAGTGGTAATTGGCCGTAGTCATATTGTAGGGCGTCCTATGAGTATTTTGATGGGGCGAAAAGGCTTCCCTGGGAACTCAACGGTGACTTTAACGCACAGTTATACTAAGAACATTGCACAAATCACTACTCAAGCTGATATCATTATTACAGCATTAGGTGTTCCTAATTACCTAAAAGCAGAGATGGTGAAGGACGGTGCAGTGGTAATCGATGTAGGTATCACGCGTGTTGCCGACGATTCTGTCGAGAAAGGTTATGTAATTACTGGAGATGTAGATTTCGATAATGTAAGCAAAAAAGCGAGTTTTATCACACCCGTACCGGGAGGCGTTGGACCAATGACCATAGCCATGCTAATGAAAAATACGTTACTGGCTCGAGAAATGAAAAGAACTAAACTTTAAAATAGACTAAACCTACTCCTTCGAGTAGGTTTTTTTTTGAAAATTGAATAAGGTGTTAAGGGTTGTTCGTTGACGCAGGCTCGCTTTAACTTCTAAATAGTAGAACACAATAATGTATTGCAAGTACAACTATTTTTTATTGTACGAACTTCTGTTGCTAATACTATTTCAAGCTTGTCAACTTTAGGTATGCGGTACTAAACCTATAGTTTTAATTGCACCGTGTTTTGGTTTTAAATATTAATAAAAGCATAAAATAATTTAACTGTTGAGGCAAACTAAAAATAGTAAAGATTTTATCAAAAGTATTAGATGGCTGAGATCTATCAATTAGAAATAATTTGTTTTGTTGAGCTGAAATAATTGGCGATCACCGTCTTGATTTGAATACTACTTACAAGGTAAATATTTTTTTAATTAAAAAAAACCTAGTAAATAGAAGGATGAGAATTCGTTTTATAGCGAGTTCACTACAGCGAATGAACTCGTGACCTCAGGGATACGAATTCGATTAAATTTCCTGAAAATTATTGAAAATATCGACGTTTTATCAGACTTACAGCAAAATTGTGTAAGGTATGGTGTACTGATTACCAGTAAAATTTTAAGCTAAATGAATCAAAATTAATTGAAATTCATAATTTTATAAACGACTAGTTTTTCAGTTACTGCTGTATTATATTTGAAAATATTTTTGTTTTTATGGAGTATAGAGATGGTAACTTAGTTATTGTGGTCTTTATCAATAAAATGAAATCAAAAGTATTTAGTTTGGTTGTTTGCTTCTCTTTTAAAATTAGCTATGGAAAATTAGAAA
>NZ_JAQWTM010000061.1 GCF_029242675.1 Flavobacterium sp. | reverse complement strand
AATAGGAGCAGTAAACACGATAAAAATCACCAAGAAAGGAAAACTTAAAGGCTACAATACCGATTATTATGGTTTTAAAAAATCATTGCAACCGCTTTTGCAACCGCATCATCAACGCGCTCTTATTTTAGGAACTGGCGGCGCATCGAAAGGTGTGGCCTTTGCATTGGAGGAACTTGGCATAAGCTATACCTTTGTTTCAAGAGGAACTAAAGAAAACACCATCGCCTACTCCAGCCTCAACGCACTCCTTTTTGAGAATTACCAAATTGTAATTAACTGCACGCCTATTGGTACTAGTCCTGACATTGAGGTATCGCCAGCGATACCGTACGATTTGTTTACAAGCAAACACATTGCCTACGATTTAATTTATAATCCTGAGGAAACTCAATTTTTGCGTCAAGCAAAAGCAAAAGGCGCTACTACTAAAAATGGATACGATATGCTCGTATACCAAGCCGAAAAATCTTGGAAAATTTGGAATAAATAAGCCTTCGCTTAAAAAATAGTTGATCCTGTTACAACCGCGCTAGCATGCTAGCGTGGTTGTAACAGGATTTTTTTTAGTTTTTTTTCAGATTTACGGTTTACCGTAAAACAACAAGGTGAAATTTATTTAAATTAACTGATTACCAAATCATTAATAAAATAAATTATGCTAAAGAGAACCCTTTTAATCGAAAACAAATTCTCCATTACCACAAAGAATTTGCAGCTTGTCCTGAAATCTGAGAGTAAAGAAAGTACCATTCCAATTGAAGATATTGGATTCTTAGTGCTTGACCATCCCGAAACTTATATTAGCATTCCATCTCTCAATTTATTAATTGAAAATAATACCGCAATTATCATTTGCAATACCAACCATTTACCCAATGGCTTATTTCTCAATTTGAATAGTCACCATATTCAGCAAGAAATATTTAAAAACCAAATCAACGCCTCAGCACCTTTAAAGAAACAACTGTGGCAACAAACTATTGTTGAAAAAATAAAAAATCAAGGAGAACTACTTGAAAAACTAACAGATTCCAAAAACAGCTTATCTTTTCTAGCAAGCAAGGTATTAAGTGGTGACACTAGCAATATGGAAGGCGTTGCTGCACAGCAATACTGGAAACAATTTCCGCAGCCTAATCTTGATAATGATGGTATAAAAAGAGAACGCTACGGTACCTATCCTAATAATTTCCTAAACTATGGATATGCCATACTACGAGCAGCGACAGCACGAGCGTTATCAGGTAGCGGACTACTGAATACCTTAGGAATTCATCATAAAAGCAAGTACAATGCCTTTGCTCTAGCAGATGATATTATGGAACCTTTTCGGCCTCTGATTGATGAAAAAGTACATCAAATCATGGGTAATTACAAAGAGCAGGAGCTGAACACAGCTATTAAAGCAGAGCTTTTACAGGTTTTAACACAAACCGTTTATTTCAAGGACGAAAAGAGTCCGTTAATGGTTGCTTTACAAAAAACGGCTAGCTCACTGCAACAATGCTATGCAGGAAATCGTAAGAAAATAAAATATCCAAAATTATGGAACTTAACGGATACCGAATAATGTGGTTGTTTGTCTTTTTTGATTTGCCAACTGAAACCAAAAAAGACCGCCGCAATGCATCGCAGTTTAGAAATAATCTCTTAAAAGATGGATTTTCGATGATGCAGTACTCTGTATATGTGCGGCATTGTGCAAGCAGCGAAAGTGCTGATGTTCACGAAAAACGCATTCATAATCTACTCCCACCTTTAGGAAAAGTAAGTGTACTGAGGATAACGGACAAACAATTTGGAAATATTCAAAATTTTTGGGGCAAAGCCGAAGTACCAAAAGCACCTCAACCCACACAATTAGAACTTTTTTAGGACTAGAAACAAAAAAATGCCTCAATATTGGGATATCAAACCAATAAAGAGGCATTTTTTTATACGATATTCATCTTTAACACTATGAAAATCAGAAGGTAACAATCCAACTAATATCGTGTTTTCTAATCTTTAATCAAACCACAACTAATTCAAATATACAAAAAAAGCCGTTACAAATATCGTGTTTTCTAATCTTTAATCAAACCACAACTGCCTCCTTAGGAACTACACTAAACTATCGAATATCGTTTTTTCT
>NZ_JAQWTM010000056.1 GCF_029242675.1 Flavobacterium sp. | reverse complement strand
AAAATATGCAAAGTTAGCATATCAACAAGCTATAAAATTAAACAGTAGTGACGATAGGAAACTTTGCCTAAAACTATTAATCGAGCTATCAAATGATTCTGACATAAAAAAATACTCAGTACAATACATAACCTTAACTGACAGTCTTATTAGAGCCAGACAAATAGCTAAAAACCAATTTGCAAAAATCAAATACGATTCTAAGAAAGAAAAGGATGAAAATTTAATTTTAAAAACAGAACGAGCGGAAAAAGATTTATTATTTGAAAAACAAAAAAATAATAATCTTCTTTTATTTGCTTTGTTAATTATTGGTCTGCTCACTTTTTTGATTATATTTTACTTCATTAAACAAAAAAACAAGAAGGATAAAATTCAAACTTCCTATAACACCGAAACAAGAATATCCAAAAAGCTACATGACGAACTAGCAAACGATCTATTTCAAACAATGTCCTTTGCTGAAACTCAAGACTTATCATCTGCAACAAATAAAGAGATCTTACTTGACAATTTAGATACCATTTACTCCCGCACGAGGAACATATCTATGGAAAACAGTCCTATTGACACTGGTATTTATTATGTTACCAACTTAAAAAGCTTGATAAAAGACTTCAATACCAATGCGGTAAACATTATTGTGAATGGGTTTGACCTTATTGATTGGTCCAGTATTCCTGCGATACAGAAAATAGTAATGCACAGGGTGATTCAGGAGCTTTTAGTCAATATGAAAAAACACAGTCAATGCACTGTTGCGGTACTAACCTTTAAAACTGAAAGCAATACTATTTTTATACGTTATAGTGACAATGGTATTGGCGCTAATCTAGTTAAATCAACCACACATCTTGGTATTCAAAACATGCAAAACCGTGTACAATCCATCAACGGAAAAATCTCTTTTGACAATAAAACGGGGAAAGGATTTAAAGTAACTATAGAACTTCCGATTTAGATGATTTGCTCCAATTTTTTGTAGCAGTAATTAATTTGCAAAAATCGTTAACTACACTCAATAAAATACTAAAACAACAAACACCGGTTGCGGCTAAAACAATTAACTTACTCTGATTTAACACATGCGGTGAAATGTTTGTTTACTCAAAAAGTCACAAGGGGATTTTTGATTTTGCTTCATGAAAATTGTAGCCTAAGAAAGCATACTCCTAATTTATTTGCATTTCCAAATCTCAAAAGTACAGTATCTAGAGTGATTACTGATCTATATCTTAACCATTTTATGCCATTCAGGTAAGTCGTATATAATTCTTTTACCACATATACTAAGCAGTAGTAGATGGTATTAGGTGGAATGCAAAATCTATTAATTTTGTTAAAAAAAGAATTTTTAATAAAAAAAACTCCTCTTTACGGTTTTCCGTAATGAACTAATTTTAATTGGAATTAGATTTGTGCCTAAACCAAAAAATTAAGAAAAATGTCAAAATTTAATCACGAAGATTTAGCATTTACTGGATATTCACGATCTGCTACAATTTCGACTGAAACCTTACAGCAGTCTATTCGATACAATAAAATTATTGATAAGATTGAAGAATCAGAGGTAATACACTTTTGTAATCAATTCCTTCAGGATTATAAGGTTCCTAAAACCAAATCTAGTTTTCAAAAAGTAGAAGCGTTTTTACAGCATGCTGCTATTGAGAACGAAACTAACAAGGAAAAGCTTTCTGATTGGATTGCTAGTAATTGGATTAAGATTTAACTCACCATTTGTAAACCATACGAATTGAAATAAAATAGTACTCGTGATGATTTCCGCTTAGATCGCGTGGGCTAACTATTAATCAATAATAAGATTTTATGAAAGCGATAAAAAACGTGGTCTTTTTACTTTTTTTCCTGCTTGCAATTCTATCGTGTCAATATAAAACCACTAAAGTTCGATTTGCTGATACAACGCGGACCCATCGAAAGCAAATAAATACTAGTATAAAAGACACCGTTTTAATTGCAACGCCAACAAACGAAAAAAAGCTAAAAGTGAAAAATCATACTAACTACATCGTATCAGGATTAGATGAAGATGGTAATTCAGTCCATGGAGCAGTTTTAATTGAAGGAAAAGCCGGTTTTGGTTCACTAGAGAGGGAAGATAGTACTACAGTTGAAATAATTGCGGAGTGGTCCTCCACTAAGAAACTAATCATAGCTACGGACGAATATGGCTACCTCTATCGACTAACCATCAATAACAATTAGTTGGCTTTTATAGCAGAACTGATGCAAAAAGAAACAAATAAAATATAACACTAGAAAATAAATTTCAATTAAAATTGAGAACCGAAATACAACGACAATTCTAGCCTGATAAATAAAAATACACTTTACTTATTTAAAATAGTATTAATCTAAAAAACAGACATACCTGTTTTAGTGGTGAATGCTTCCAATGCGAACATGCCTAACTCTGAATTTCCTTTTTTATTTAATTTTGGTGACCAAGTAGCAACAACAAACTGCTTGGGATAAAGTGCTACAATTCCGCCTCCAATTCCGCTTTTTCCTGGCAAACCTACTTTAGAGGTAAACTCTCCTGACTCATCATAAAACCCACAGGTTTGCATCAAAGCGTTTAACCTTTTTACTTGACTTTTATTTAAGATTTGCTGTCCTGCCTTTGTTCTACCTTCATTTGCAAGAAAGAAAAAAGAGTTGGCCAACTCTTCACAATTCATTTCTATTGCACATTGGTGAAAATAAAAATCTAGAACCTGATCCACATCATTTTTAATATTACCAAAAGATTTTAAAAAATTAGCTAAAGCTGCATTTCTAAAACTATTATCTTTTTCAGATTCGGCTACAGCATTGTTGTACTTTATAGCTGAACTCCCTGAAATCATTTTTATGAAATCTAAAAAATCCTCTTTAGGATTTTTCAAGCAAGATAAAAGTATATCCGCGATAACAATAGCGCCCGAATTAATAAAAGGATTTCTTGGAATTCCCTTTTCATATTCTAATTGTATTAATGAATTGAATGCTGTCCCTGAAGGTTCGACTCCCACTCGATCCCAAACTTTCTCATCTAAAAATGAAAAGGCTAAAGCTACGGTAAGCGCCTTGGAAATACTTTGAATAGAGAATCGTTCTTGGCTGTCCCCTATCTGGTAATTGTCATTATCGATTGTTGTAAGGTGTATCCCAAATTTATCTGGATTTACTTTAGCCAACTCTGGAATAGTGGTAGTAACGGCTCCTATTGAGGGATATGATTGTATTTCTTTTTGAATTTCATTTAAAACAGAGGCAAATTTCATTCTTTTATAAAATATTGATTAGAAAATAGCTAAGTAAGAATTAGGTTTTTTGCTTCCTTTTTTTC
>NZ_JAQWTM010000054.1 GCF_029242675.1 Flavobacterium sp. | reverse complement strand
GCTAATAAAATCCCCGCAAACGTAATGGCTAAACGTGAATCATTATTTAAAAAATTCTTAAGGATATAACCAAATGACACGTTTTGAATAATCATTGGTATAACAATCATCATATTAATAATTCCCATATAAACACCATATCTTTCCTTTGGAATAACCGCAACTACCATCAAATAGGGTATTCCCATCATACTAGCCCATGCTATTCCGTATCCTATGATGACTGCAAAAAACAAATATTCATTTTGAACCATTGGAAAACATAAAAAGGATACCGCTCCAAAAACTAAACAAACAAAATGAATCATTTTTGCTCCATACTTTTTAGCTAATTTTGCTAGATAGAAGGCGATCGAAAAAGTTACAATAAATCCAAAAGCACCTATTAAACCATTCCATTCTACGGCTTTTTCATAGCCTACTGCATCTTTAGGTGTAACATCCCAAACTGACAAGGCAATACTTTTAGAGTTGTTTTGCCAATAACACATCATAGCATACCATTGAAACAAATACACAATAAACAATTGCCACATAACTAAAGGCATTTCAAGAACTGCTTTGTAAATATCAATAAAAGGTGAAAACAACTTTAAGGGCTCTGCTTTTAAAGCTGCGAGTTCCTCTGCTGATGGCGGAATCTCTTTTGTTTTACTCATACTCCAAAAAATGGACGTCACAGATAATACCGCACCTAGAAAAAAGGACGCATAAATCCAGGTTGGTAACGACCCCGTGTAACCTACGAAAACAATTGGAAATAAAAACAGTGAGATGTACGCTAAAAATTGTCCAAAACCAGTAAAAAAACTTTGCGCTTGAAAACCCATTGGCTGTTGTTCTTCGGTAAGTGTATCAGCAATAAAGGCCCTGTACGGTTCCATTGCTGTGTTGTTACCAACATCTAAAATCCACAACAACCCTGCTGCCATCCAAAGCGAGCTGCTAAAAGGAAAAAGAAAAAGCGCTATGCTACAAACGATTGCACCAATAAAAAAATAAGGTTTCCTCCTTCCCCATCTAGGATGCCATGTCTTGTCACTCATTGCACCAATTATGGGTTGAATGAGTAGCCCTGTCAAAGGTCCCGCTAGGTTTAAAAGTGGAATTTGATCTGGGCTTGCATGCAAAAAATCATAGATAGGATTCACAGCACTTTGCTGTAAACCAAAACTGTATTGAATACCAAAAAAACCAACATTCATATTGATTATTTGCCAAAAGCTAAGTTTTATTTTAGGTACATTCATTTGCTGGTTACGTTATTCTTTTTATTAATGTTATTATTTTCTAAATTTAATTTTAAAAACGCCAATATTTTGCGTTTTAAAACAAAAAACGTTTTCGGAATGACCGAAAACGTTTTCGAAAGCGTTAGCGAATACTAAAATCTTATTGCACTAAAAACGGAATAATAACCGTCGTTTGCCACTCTAATTCATTCCCTCCATTGAAAGGGTTATTTAAAAAGTGTTCTAAAACTTTATCTTGTAATTGTATATCGTGCCTTTTAGCATAATCCAACATCGTAAACCAAGCTCGATCAGAAGTTCTATAATTACCATAATAAGTAGCTTTTAACCCTTTCATCGCTTTGATTGTTTTAAACTTGATGCGCTTATCCTGAATATACTTGGTGTCTTTGGGTATAGGGAAGCAATAATTAAACGTTACTGTTTCATTTTCCTTATCCCATTCAGTTACTTCTAAGTAAGGGCGATAGCCTAAAATTGGAATTTTATTTCTAGTCAAATAGCCTACAATAACAACGTCATTTGAAAGCATGGTTTGTGCTTTCTCTTGTAAGACGCTTTTTAAAGGTATATAGGCAACAAACATTTCCTTAGATTCCCCTTCTCCATCAATTTTAATTTTAAACTTTTTTACATGATCTTCAAGACCTGTTTTAAAATTTTTAATTTTTTCGATTTGTTGTGTTCTAAATTGTGTCGCTGCAAAGGGAACTGTTACCTTATTATAAAGCGAATGTTTTAAATCTTTAATCCCAACAGTAACCTTTGTGATGGAATCATCGACGGGATTTAATTCCCA
Source organism: Flavobacterium sp. (assembly GCF_029242675.1). Classification (GTDB taxonomy): domain Bacteria; phylum Bacteroidota; class Bacteroidia; order Flavobacteriales; family Flavobacteriaceae; genus Flavobacterium. The sequence goes on along the minus strand of NZ_JAQWTM010000054.1, from coordinate 18,671 downwards.
AACATATTCCATCTCTTCAGTATCATTTTTGAAATTTTGTTGGATAAAATCAAAGTTTCTCTTTTCAATTATCGTGTACAAATCATTTTTATCCTTAAGTTGTGTTTTTGACCATTCAACAATCCCTTGCGAAACAGTACCTGTCGCGGCATTAACTGTAAAGGTTATAGTGTAATCTGATTTTTTTATAAACAAGTACCAAATCAAACCCACTGAAAATAAAACAAGGAAAGCAATTGATAGTATTTTTTTATTCTTCATTATTGTTTTGTCATTTTTAATTTTTTAATCAGATATCCGGCTAGGTCCGTACCTTGTGTAATTCCGTTTTCGATAGACGCTCTGTAATGAATTCCTCCATAAAAACGACTCATAGCTGCCTCTTTTGAGGCTGTATTAAAGGAGATAAACGAGCGACTAGGCAACCCAAAAGGCAACTCAGAATCATCAACGAATGCAAAATTATCCCCAAAAATAGAGGTTAACACTGCAGCTGACACAGTCGAAACCACTGAATGTCCACTAGTATATTCTGGAAATGGAGGAGTTTGTAAGGCCGGTTTCCAATCCTCATCTATCTCTTGATTAATTACTGTTTCAGGACGGATTACATTGCTCCTGAATTTTTCATCCCAGCAACTTATAAACGCCTCAAACATTCCAATCGAGGTTTTGGTGTACACATACACTGTTTTATCAAAATCAGCTTTTGATTTTTTACACGCAATTTTCGCGATACCCATCCAGTGTGCGCCAGGTGTTATTTTTTTCTTGGCGAACATCATATGACCTTGACTAACCGAAACATACGGATTACAATCCCAAAATTGAGCCATCTTAATTTCTTCAGATTCGTCTCCTTTTTTCTTCATTTCTTGGCTTATATCGTACACTTCTTGAACTTCTTTAAAAAATGCCGAATTCCTATTTACAGAAAAAGGAAGTGCAGGTTTAGGTTTAAATTGAGAAGCAGAGTCTAATACAAGCGTTCTAATCGCGTTCCAGTGCGGCTCAATTGCATCCATGTACGCTGGAGGCGTAGGTTGCCAACGTCCAGGATCATTCTGAAGAACGGAGAATTTTGGCATGGTACGCGTTTGCTTGTAATTATCCGTATCGATCCATTTCTTTATAAATCCTGCGACTTTTAGACCGTATTCCTTTGAAACTTCAAACTCTTCTTTGTTGGTAGCACTCCATTTTTTGTAAAGGCTATCTCTAAATTTCTCCACTAAATCTTCGGAGAACACCAGTTGTTTACTAATCTCCATATGTGCAACTAGGGCTGCAACTTTAGTGTTAACTCCGCTTTTAGGATCTAACTTTGGAATTGCTCCAAGTCCTTTTAATTGATTTTGTAAGCTAGAGTATGTTTTACTATTTTGTGCTATTATTTCATAAGCTGCAATATTAGGATACACAAAAATGCGACTTGCCACTGGAGGCGAAAAAATATCATGAATCATTATTTGAGTCACATTTTCAATGGAAGCATGATATTCATCAGTGGTGACCGCTATAGGTTTCGCTTGGTTACAGGAGACCATTAGAGCTCCAATCAACGCTACAATAAAAATTTTATATTTCATTTTTTAGTTCTTTAATTCTGAATTTTCTAGTTAAAAATTAGTCGTGTTATTTATTTACTCATTGGCAACTCATACACCTCTGCTTTGGCATTATTAACAGTGACTAGTAAGTATTTTTTACCATTAAATGAAAGTATATTGAGATGTCGAACTGCCTTTTTGGTTAAATCGATTCCTACTTGATTACCCATTTCAATAGCATTTGGTCCCTTTATTAAAGCACCTTCAAACCCATCAAATCGGCTATGAAAAGGAGACACACCAAAATAATTTCCTGCTGCAAAAACTTCACTTTTAGCATCACCATCAAAATCCGCTTTTACAAAGCTGGTAATAGGCGCCACCTGCATTTTATTACTAAAGGGCACAAAAGTAAATTTACCTATATCGTTTCTTAAATAACCTGATTTTAAATTGTGTACTTCGTACATTTTTGCTTTTGATAACAACTTCAAATCAAAAACTTCCTCAACTGTTTTTCCTGCAAATGATTTATAGCTATTGAATTTCTTTTTCAACATTCCACTAAATTCTTCTGCCAATTCATCTAATCCTAAAGTGGTGTAATACTGACCATTTTTTTCAATTGCCACGATTGTTTCGAAAGTATCATTGGCATCAAAATCATCAAAATACATTTTCATTGGAAATTCAGCTGAAGCTTTAAACTTTGAATTTAAACCCCAATTCCCTACTAAGTAATCTTCATCTCCATCATGATCGATATCAAAAGAGCAAATGGATTGCCACAAACCATTTGCTTTTTGAGGAAACACTGTACTAGTAACCTCCTTAAATTGTCCTTTATTATTCGCAAAAAAGCTAGGTTTCATCCATTCACCAACTACCACTAAATCTTGCCAACCATCGTTATTAAAATCGGTTACTATTGCATCCGTTGCCATTCCAATTGCAGAAAAAACATTCTTCTGAACGATTGTAAAAACACCGTTTGAATTATTGAGTAAGTAACAATCAGGCATTTTACCAAATATATTATATCTCGAATTAGCACCAATAAACAAGTCTAAATCCCCATCTTTATCATAATCGATTGCCTTAACAATTGTAGCATTTATGGAATTCGTATCCGGGAAAACATTTTTTATGAAATTATTACCCAAATAAAATCGACTAACTAAATCAGCGGCAAATTGTCCGCTCCCTGTCGCCACAATTAGATCATTTAACTGGTCTCCATTAAAATCCCCAATTATTGCCGAAGCATCTTCATAAATGGAATCCGCAGCAATTGAACCAACCACTTTTTTAGTAAATCCTTTCCCGTTTTGGAGATAAATTGCTGGTGTTTTTCCTTGAGCTCCGCCAAAAAATAAATCTTCTTTACCATCATTATTTAAATCTCCAACTGCTACAGCTGGTCCTCTATCTGAACGTTGGTATGGAATTAATTTTTGAGCCGTAAAATCAACAAAGTCATTTTCTTTATGCGTAAAATCAATCCCTAAGTTTCCTTCTATTTTTTTAAAAACTGGAGTAACTTTAGGATGCAATTTTTGGTAATCAAATATTTTTCTGTTTTTTGCAACGGTAACAACAAGCTTTTGATTTACTTTAATGTTTTTTAAAGTTTGAAAAGTTTTATCAGGCCAAATGACTACTAAAGAATCAATGGCGTTTATTTTGCCATAACCAAAATGAACAATCGGGTCGGATGACGATTGGAATCCTCTAGTTGTTTGTAGCTCTTTGAATTGTTTTTGTCCTTTATAATAAGAAATAACTTTAGCGCCAATACCAAAAACATTCCCTCCTTGGTAAACTAGTTTTACCTTTAAATAATTCGAATTTGCATTCGTTTTGTTGTTATAAACCGATGCGACACTATTCAAATTATTGGTAACAATATCTAAATCACCATCATTATCTAAATCCGCATAGCCACTTCCGTTGGAAATTATAGAATCATTTTCGATCCAGGTACTAGATTTATTGATAAAACGCAAATCTTTGGTTCCTTGAAAAATATAATTTGTTACTTTTCCTGATGGCATTTTATTCAATGCTTGCTTGTCCAGTAGTTTAGTCGTGTTTAATTTACTTTTCACATTATCATTCGAAAAATACTTAATATAGTCAAGGTCATTTGGTCTTTTAGGAATACCATTAGATATAAAAATATCTTGTTCTCCATCTTGATCAAAATCAGCAAACAAGGAACTCCAACTCCAATCCGTAGCTGCTATTCCGCTGAGTAATGCGGTTTCAATAAAGTTTTTACCCGCATTGTTAATTTGCAACATGTTTCGAGAATATTGGTAATGATAACCTAGTTTTTCTGTCCTGAATTTTAGCATTTGCGGATTATCATCACCGGCAGAAGATTTAAGTACCTTTTCATTCTCTGGAAGCATATCAAGCGTCATTATATCCGGAAAGCCGTCATGGTTAATATCAGCTACATCAATTCCCATAGAAAATCGGCTGGTGTGTCCAAAATAATTTTTCATGGATTCACTAAAAGTACCGTCCCCATTATTTAAATAGTAGTAATCATCTTCATGAAAATCATTACACACATAAATATCGGGATAACCATCTAAGTTAAAATCGGAAACTGCTAATCCTAAGCCATAACTATTTGCTCCGCCAAAAATCCCCGCTTGCTCACTTACATCGGTATATTTTCCATTATCATTTCTAAATAATTTATCTCCGGATTCGTAACTTCTTTTATTCCTTATGTCAGCCTTACCGTAAGAGGCCTCGGTATGAATGGCGTGATTTAGCAAATACATATCTAAATCACCATCTAAGTCATAATCAAAAAAGGCTACTGAGGAACTATAATTATCAATATCTAGCCCATATTCAGCCGAACTTTCAGTAAAAGTGTTGTTTTTATTATTGATAAATAATTCATTATGTCCTTCAAAACCATTTATTCCAACTACAGCGCAAACATAAATATCTAAATAACCATCGCCATTTACGTCAGCCATAACCGTTCCTGTGCTCCAATCACTCTCACCTGTTACCCCCGCTTTTGACGTGATGTCATCGTATTTATTATTTCCTTTGTTCAGGTACAGTTTATTTTTGCCTTGATTTGAAGTAAAATAAATATCTACTAGACCATCATTATTTATATCTCCTAAAGCTACGCCTCCACCGTTATAATAGTACAGATAGTCTAAGATCGAAATATTTTTTGAAGGATCTAACTTGTTTTCAAACGTGATGTTTGTTTCTTTTGGATCTAATTTCTCAAACAATTCCGCTTTTTTATTCGTACAACTGACAATCACAATTGAAACGAAAAATATTTTATAAAAATTAGTCATTGCGTACAAATATTTTTGGCTCATTATTATTAACGACAGCTATAAAAGCCGCTCCACCATTTTTAGTTTTAATTACTTTTAAATTTCTAACCTCTCCTTTAATAAAAAAACCGGATCTATTATTAGGTAGCCAAGAATAAGAACCATTTTTATTACCTAAAACTACACTACCAAAGTTCGCATCAAGTCTTGAAAATTGAGGCTTAAAGTCATATTGATTTCCACCTAGAATCAAATCTAATATACCATCCTTATTGACATCCATAGCAGTTATCGTGTTTACGCTTGAAAACTGAACTTCCTTAGGCAAAGCCGTTATCTTAAATTGACCATTACCTTTATTGATAGCTACACTGCTTTCTTGCACAGTAGCTGTTTTTATAATTGAATTAGAAACAATTTCAGGACTAAAGATTTCTTGAACTGACTTATTTGCGTACGCTTGGTAACTTAAATTTTTCTTTTTAATCGAAGGAATCTGCTTCGCTAATTCACCTTTCATGTGAATGGGCATGTCTTTTCCATCGATGGTTCTGGACATAATTTGTTCAATTGTTCCGTTGTTATCAAAGTCATTAACGAATAATTTCATTGGATTTGTAGGCGAACATTTATAGGAGGTATTCGTTCCTTTGTTTCCAAAAACCAAGTCTTTCTTACCGTCATTATTTAAATCCACACATAAAACAGCATTATAAAATCCCTTTTGCTCTTTCAAATTGGTCTTAAATTCTGCAAAACCTCTACCCGTGTTCTTAAAAATAGTAGGTGCCATCCACTCCCCAACAATTATTAAATCTTTTTTATTATCTCCATCAATATCTTCCCAAACTGCATCGGTAATCATTCCAATTTCATTTAATTTGAATAATTTTTTATCCGTTACATTAGTAAAATTTCCTTTTCCATCATTTTCTAACATTAAATGCTTTGGATTAATTCCATATACACCCGGCACTGAACGACTACCAATAAAAACATCAACATCACCGTCATTATCATAATCATAGGGAGCAATGATGGCCACGTTATTATTTGACGTTGGAAGAATAGAAGTACTTACTTGAAAACTTCCTTTGCCATTATTTAGGTACAATCGGTTTTTGTAGTTCGCTTGATCTGCTTTTTCATTCCCTCCAGAACCAACAAGCAAATCTAAATCTCCATCATTGTCTGCGTCAAAGAAACTTGCGGCGGTATCTTCAAAATTGAAATCTTTATCTAAAGCTGGTTGTTTTAGTAGAGCGAAGTCATCCTTACCATTGTTCAGGTAAATTTTTCCCGATGATCCCTTAGCCCCACCAATGAATAAGTCATCATTTCCGTCGCCATTAAGATCTCCAACAGCAAGAGCTGGTCCTTCATGTGACAACATTTTAGAGATTAATCCTTCATAATCAAAATCAATATATTCATTTTCCTTGTGCGCTGCTAGCTTAGTTGATTTCTCCTTAAAATAAGTTTGATTCGTTTTTACCTTTGGTACATATATGCTTTTGGCATCAGCCACATTTAAATTAATTGTGGCATCCTTCGCTACATTTTTAATTGTTTGAAACTTTTCATTTGGCCAAATTACCAACAATGAATCAATTTTTTTTGCTCCAATTCCGAAGGTTAAAACATAATCAGCAGACGATTGAAAACCACGAGAGGGAATTAACTCTTGACGGATAATCTCTTTTCCAGAGTATAACTCTACAACACTGCCCACGGCAAATGTGTTTCCGGCTTCTCCTTTAAGCTTTACTTTTACAAAATGATTATTCTTGTTTTTTTCTGCGTTATTTCGATACACAAAAACAGGCATATTGACATTATTTACCACTAAGTCCAGATCTCCATCATTATCTAAATCACCGTAAGCAGCCCCGTTTGAAAAGCTAGGAGTGCTCAACCCCCAACTAGTAGCTTGATTGGTAAACGTTAGGTTTTTATTATTTTTGAAAGCATAGTTGGGTACTGCAGTACTAGGCATTTTATTTATGATATTTTCCATATCTTCCTTTTTGCCAGTTACTGCCATTTTTTGTAACACTTCATTTGCAAAAAAGTCAACAAAATCTTGATCTGTTAAGTCGTGATAAATACCATTGCTGACGTAAATATCCTTAAAACCATCGTTATCCATATCAAACAATAGAGCACCCCAACTCCAGTCAGTTTTAGAAACACCTGCGAAACCAGATATTTCACTAAATTGCCCATTACCATTGTTTAGTTGCAAAGTGTTTTGCATGTACTGATTAAAGAAATCAAGACTTAATTTCCTGGTAAACAAATCATAGTTATCAAAACTCGTTGTGGTTTTAGTTCTAAAATCTGATTCAGGAAGCATATCAGTGGTGAAAATATCAGGGAAATTATCATTATTTATATCCGCCATGTCAGCTCCCATAGAGGCTTGACTGATATGTGTGGTATACTTTTCAATTTGTTCAGAGAAGGTACCGTTTTTATTGTTAATGTATAGATAGTCCTTTTCATAAAAATCATTAGAGATATAAATATCCGGATACAAATCGCCGTTGACATCACCTACTGTAACACCCAGACCAAAACCAATTAAACTACCATAAATACCTGCCTCTTTACTTACATCTACAAATTTACCATTATCATTGCGCAACAACCGATCACCCCCGCCTTTTAGTAGCGGATTCACGTCCCAATCGGTATCGCGTAACTCTCTTTTATTAGAATAATTGAGACTACTAACCGGAATAAAACTATTATTAAGAATATAACAGTCAAGATCTCCATCCTTATCGTAATCAAAAAAAGAGGCGTGAGTCGTAATTCCAGTTTCAGCAAGGTTATACTCCTTTGCTCTGTTGGTAAAGGTTAAATTCCCATTATTAATAAACAATTCATTGTCTTGCTGATTACCTTTAGTATTACCGGCATTACAAACATAAATATCTAATAATCCATCTCCATTTAAATCAACCATTACTACTCCTGTTGACCACGATTTGGTTCCTTCAATTCCTGCTTTTTTCGAAATATCTTCAAACTTAAAATTTCCTTTGTTTAAATATAACTTATTAGTCCCTTGATTTGAGGTGAAATAGATATCAGCCAGACCGTCATTATTGATATCCCCTATGGCGACACCACCACCATTATAAAAATTGCGATAAATAAACAAATTATTATCTTTTTCATTGGTGACGTTATTCACAAAATCAATCCCTGTTTCCGTTGATTCAAGTTGAGAAAAAAGAGTGTTTTGATTTTGTTCTTTGTCTTTAGAACAAGAAAATAACAACGAAACGAAAAATATAAAAAATATTTTTTTTGAGTACATAATGACACTTAATTTTGAAGTAAAAGAAAAGTCTAATTTACTATAATAATCTATTAAAACGCAATTAAATAATGGTTTTAGCGTTTAAATTCTTTTAAAATAAATAGCCTAAATTGGGCTGTAAAAAAGAAGTATTTAGAAAAATACACAATAAAAAAGAGGACATAAATGCCCCCTTTTAAAAATAACTAATAAAAAAATTTAATTAATTGTAACCAGGATTTTGTTTAATGTTAGGATTCAATAAAGCTGATGTTGGTATTGGTAATAAAACTCTATACGCATCAGTATTTCTCATTGTAGGTCTTGCGGTAGTATATGTACCAAAACGAATCATGTCATTTCTTCTCCATCCTTCTTCCCACAACTCTGTTCCTCTTGCTTTATAAATTCCAGTAAGGGTTGTCAAATCGATAACTGTCGTAATACCCATACGGCTTTGTAAACTAGCCTGTATTGGCGCTACAACTCCTGTACCTCCTCTTGCTATTGCTTCAGCTTTCATTAATAAAGCATCGGCATAACGGAATAGTACATAATCATTTTCTGGTTTATCTAAATTTGAAGTATCCGGCAAGTATTTTTGCGGACGAATTCCCCATCGCTCTAGCCACTCTTCACTTACGATTAATCCGTTAGCTGGCAAACCAGCTGGGTCACTTTGAAAATTTAATGGTCTAGAACCATTTTGACCTCTAGTAGTTAAAGCTACAGTTCCTCCCGGTGCATATTGTTGACCAATACGCATTCCCATTGGGCTACCAAAAAATGAAATCACTCCAGCATCTTTATTTAAAATTCGTCTGTCAGTAGGATCATACTGATTGTAATAATCTTGTAATACTGAGAAACCATTCCATCCGCTTGGTACTTGGTTGTAGTGACCTCCCATGTACCATCTTGATCTTACCGCCCCCATTTCAACACCATTAATATTTTTTGATGTAAAAATTAACTCTGGAGACGTGTTATTTGATGGTTTAAAGTTATCCCAATAATCATTTGCTAACGTTGTACCTGCCGAAATCGCATTAACATATTGAATAACTTTATTCATGTTGGCAACATTATTTGGATTGAATCCAACGTGTGTTGGTGCATCAAAAACTGCTTTATTTAGGTAAATTTTAGCTAATAAAAAATTAGCCGCATCCTTACTTGCGATCGACGGATCAGAAGCATTTTTAGCTGGTAAATTAGGCAAAGCCTCTTCTAACAAAGCAATGATCTTAGCAGTTGCTGTAGGTGAGTCCCATACTTTAGGAAAATCATCAGGAGAACTACCTGCTTCTCTGTAAGGTACTTGACCATACATATCGATTGCGTTATAGTAGTAATACGCTTTTAAAAACTTTGCCTCAGCCGCTTTTTGAGGGGCAATTCCTGTAATAGCCAAAGCTAAATCACAGTTGTAAACATTGGATAACATTTGTCTCCATGCTGTATTTATCTCTCTACTGTTGGCATCCCATGTATGCTGGTGATCTTGCAACCACGCGCCTCCATCTCCCCAGTCACCTGCTCGAGTTGGTACAATAACAAAATCTGTTGATAATTCTTGTATTGCAAATATACCATCTTGACCTTGAAACTCTCTCAATCCTTTATAGGCTGAGTTAAGTATAGCATCCGGATCGGCATTAGTAATCTCGGTAGCGTCAAGAATTTTTTCATCTAAGTTAGTACAGCTAACTGTGAGAGCAAGTGCGCCCACAAATAAACTGTATTTTAAAAAATTATTTTTTTTCATTTTGATTAAAATTAAAATGTTACGTTTAGTCCTAAAGTAGCCGTTCTGGCTCTTGGATATGATAAATAATCTATACCAGCAGATGGAATCCCGTTTAAAGTTTTATTCGTATCTACCTCTGGATCAAAACCTGAATATTTAGTTAACACGAACAAGTTAGAACCACTTACATAAAAACGCGCTGTACTTAATTTGAAACGCTCTAAAAAGTCTCTCTTAACTGTATAACCAAATGTCAAGTTACCCAATCGTAAGAAATCACCTTTTTCAAGGTATTTTGTAGAAGGCGTGTTAGCATCTGATCTCGATTGAACTGAATTAGCCACTTCTGGCGTAACGTTTTTACCACCTAATTGATTTTGATAAAACAATGCTACGTTAGTATTATTGAACAAATAGTGACCAAAGTTACCATACATCGAAGTACTTAAATCAAATTCTTTATAGGAAACACTTGTATTGAAACCTACAGTTGTTTTTGGCAATGGTTGCTTGTTTAACAACTTAGGTGCTCCACCATTAGCATATTGAGAAATTCCATTTGCATCGTATCCTGTGAATTCTGGTAAAAAATAAGTATAAATTGGATATCCGTCTTGGATTCTTTGTACATAAGAATCAGTAAGTCCTTGACCATTGATTGCTCCTACATTGTACACATTTGCAGAACCTAAATTATTGATTGTGTTTTTTAAGAATGCCATGTTTCCAGAAACATCCCATTTCCAATCGTCGTTCTCAAGTACATTATAATTCAATGAGAATTCAAAACCTTTATTAATCAAATTAGCAGGTAGGTTTACATATTTAATACCTTGTGCTGATGGTTGTCCTGAAGCTGAAGGAATACCTACAATTAAATCAGTCGTGTTTTTATTGAAATAATCTACTGAACCTGTTAACTTATTATTCAACAAGGTAAAATCAGCACCTATACCATAAGAAGTAGAAGTTTCCCACTTTAATTGTGAGTTAGCGTTATTTACAATATTAAATTGATCTGGTCCATTGTATTCTATAATACCTACAGCAGAGTTTCTTGGAAATTCAGTGTTACCTGTTTTACCATAGTTCGTTCTAATTTTCAAATCATTCACTAAACCTTCTTTATCTGCAAATACTTTGTAAGCAAGTCCAACAGAAGGGAAATTACCATACTTGTTCCCTGGAGCTGTTTTAGATGAACCGTCACGTCTAACTGTTAAGTCTAGATTTAATTTATCATAAAATGCAAAAGAAGCTCTTGCAAAAACTGATTGTAACTCAACTAAAGAGCGATAAGAACCTGTTCTCGTTTCTGTAGGTATACCACCTTCCATATTATCTAACAAGTTCGTTTGGGTTGCAGCAAAACCTTTTGCAGAAGTAAAATTACCATTAGCGTTGTAGCTATAAAAAGAATAACCAGCAACAGCATTTAAACTAATATCTTTAGTAAGATCCTTAGTATAGGTTAAGTTATGTTCAATTGTTTTGTTCACTCTTTGATCAAGAGATATAGCAGCTTGTCCTCTGTACTCTGTTAAGTTAGCAGGATTTGTCGCTCTCGCAAAATCTTGAATATCCAAATCAGGACCAGCTTGTTGTTTTACTGTTGAAGTTGAAGTTTCGAATCCTATTAAGAAGTTATACTTCAAGTTATTCGTTAACTTAACAGTAGCTGATAAACTTCCTAAAAATTTAGCTAAATCACCATTATTTGAAAATGAATTATTTAAATGTACTGGATTGATATAATCACCACTAACTCTAGTGTAACCACTTGGTGTTGTTGCATCATATACCGATCTTGTAGGATTCCAGTACAAAGAAGCTGCAAGTAAATTACCAATATAACCAGCATTGTTCGTGATCAAACCTCTTTGATCCTTGATATTAGTGTATGAAATACGTGTTTCTAATTTCAACTTATTGTCAAAAAAATCATTAGAATTATACAAGGTAGCTGTATATTTATCTAAACCTGTGTTTCTAACGATACCCTCTGTATTTGACATACCAAGCGAAATTCTTGTATTTGATTTATCAGTTCCAGAAGAATAAGAAAGGTCATGATTTGTTGACGTTGCTGTACGTAAAATTTCTTTCTCCCAATCAAATGATCCTCCAAAATGGTTTGCATTTTGACCTGGCGTTGCAGCAATAAATTCATCAGCACTTAAAACTCTAAATTTTGAAGCGTAAGACGAAGTAGTTATCGAAGTCGCATACGTTAATTCAGGTTGTTGACTTTTACCTTTTTTAGTTGTAATGATAATTACACCATTTGCTCCTCTAGCTCCATATATTGCAGTAGATGATGCATCTTTCAAGATAGTCATACTTTCGATATCATTTTGATTGATAAAACTTAAAGGGTCTTTTGCAGAACTGCTCCCTAAGTTAAAATCAGCTCCACCCGAAGAAACGTCTCCGCCTCCAAGAGGAACTCCATCAACAACAATAAGAGGTCCGTTTCCTCCACGTAATGATCCGTTACCTCTAATTCGGATTGAATTACTAGCTCCTGGCTCTCCACTTGAAGAAGTAATTTGAACACCCGCTACTTTACCTCTTAAGATTTCAGCTGGATTAATTGCCGCAATATTATCAAATTTCTTTGATCCTAATTGATCAACTGCTCCAGTTGCATCTTTTTTCCTAACTGATCCGTAACCAATAACGACTACTTCCTTCAACTCAGCTGAATCTTCTTTTAGAACAACTGAAATAGATTTTTTTCCTGCTACAGTGATCTCTTGGCTTTTTAAACCAATGTAGCTAAAAACTAAAACAGCGTTTGCACCTACATTGGTAATGGTATACTTACCATCGATATCCGTTTGAGCTCCGTTTGTAGTTCCCTTAACTAAGATTGATGCTCCAGGAAGAGGACCGTTAGCGTCCGATACCGTACCTGAGACCTCTTGTGCATAGGTCAAACTAGTACATAATACCGTTAGAAACACCATCAAGCCTTTGATTAGACTATTTTTCATACGTAATAAATAAGTTGGTTAATAATTTTTAAATTGGTTTTGTTTAATTACTACATCAAACTTATCGAAAATTTGGGAAAATTTTAAGAAACATAGCAACTATAACGTTTTCGTTTTACCGAAAACGTTTTCGATTTTAAAATTGATACCGTAAAAATTTAATACTTAAATTATGTAAAACATAAAAATAACAGCAATTTTTGATGATTATATCGATTTCAGACATTTTAGACCTTGTTTTTGTTGCATTTTAGTCAGTAAACCTACCCGTTTCTAAAAAATAATGCTAATTATGCAAAGAATAATGAGATTTGTACGCTATTCCATAATTTTAACAAAAAGCGTTTCGTGAAGTTGTTTGAAAAATTCAACTTATAAAGTACTGAACACAAAAACGTTGCAAAAAGAAGACTTAGACTTTAAAAAGAAACTGAATGAGCACTTTACTTAATTGTATGGGTTTTGTTCTCTAAGCCCAAACCAATAATTTTTAAAGATTTCCATTTTTTAGGCAACAATCCTTTATGAAAAATCAAACCTTCATCTGTTTGTTCCACACCTCCAAAACCATAAATTACCGCTTGGAGCATGGCACCTGCCCCTGTTGCAAAATAAGGATTGCTGCTGTTGGATGATTCTGAAAAAACACCAAATGGAGGTCGACTATTGGGTTGGTACGATTTTAAAAAGTAATCGTACGCTTTATCACTATCTCCTAAACGGGCATATAAAACCGATAAAACCCCAGATGCCATTGCTGGTCCATCTTTTGGATCTATTTTTCCTGCATAATAATTTAAGTCTCTTTTGATTTGATCTTCGTCTGTGATGACATGAAGCGGATAAGCTAATAAATTAACATCTGCTTGTTTGATCATTTGTCCGTCATATCCTTTATAATTTTGCGTAATCCCATTTTTAGTGTGTATCAGTAATTGGTCAGCAACTTCAATCCAACGCTGATTGATTGGCTCATCCAAAATTTTTGCCGCCTTTACCGTATTCCGTAGCGATTCAATTACGGAGCCATTCGTAAAAGCATTATCATCAACATGCTGCGCATACTCATCAGCACCAACGACATTTAAAATAGAAAAACTTCCATCTTGATTTTGGACTACTCTACTAACCCAAAAATTGGCAGTTTCTTTCAGCACTTCCCACTCAGACTTAAGCCAAGAACTATCTTGTGTTAGCGCATAATAATTCCAAAATGCAATAGAAACATCGGCCGTTATATGTTGTTCAAATATACCAGTTAATGCCCAAGTAGGCGTTGCCTCTTCACCTGTATCATCTGACTCCCAAGGAAACATGGCGCCTTTGTAACCATAAATAGTAGCCTTTTGCTTCGCTTTACTCAACCGATCAGCTCTGTAATCTAAACACGATTTTGCCATTTCAGGCTGCAGCGCCAAAAGTGTTGGATACATCCACAATTCCGAATCCCAAAATATATGACCATTATATCCTTGTGACGAAAGCCCCATTGGAGCAATACTTTGTCTTGTTTCTGGACGTATAAAGGAATACAAATTGTACAATGCAAATCGAACACGCTGTTGCGCATCTAAATCACCTTCAATTTGTATATCGCCTGTATTCCATAAATCAGCCCATGCTTTAGTATGACGGTCTAAAAGGCTGTCTATACCTTCTTGTAGAGCAAAAATCGCTTGGCGTTCGGATTCATTTAAAGGATCAGTCACGTCTTTTGAAGTGCAAATACCTCCTGCAATGGCAAATCGATACTTTTGACCCTTCACTAATTTTTTAGTAAAACCAACCTCTTGTCCAAGTTGATTTAAAACCTCGGGCTTACCATCAAATAAAAAAGTAGTTGATGCTGCGACTTTATATTTTCCCGTAAGTGTATTTGCAACTGTGCCAAAAACGGGCATGGTATATTCATTATCTTTTAAAATTCTAAATTGACTTTTAGGATTTTTTAATTCATCAGGAACTACCATAAAATTACTTAGTTCAATTTCCACGTCATTATAAGGAGTAATTTCAACTATAGCCATAGCTGAAAATGGAATTGCCCTATTTGCAAGTATTGTGTATTTGATTAGTGCTATGTCTTTAAAAGTAAAAGCAGTGGTGCTTGTGCCTTCTTTCATCGAGATGATCTGACTCCAATTTGCAATATTATCTGATTTAATCTCTTGCTTGTTTATCAAAAGGGTTAAATTCAAAAATTCGATTCCCCTTACAATTCGACTAATACCGTTTTCTGGACTACCATCATAAACACCATTCAAAATAATTTCTTTTGTTTTTAAAGGAGTATCATCCGTAACAATACCAATTTGGCCATTTGCCATTGCTACACCAAAGTAATTGGCTCTTGAATTGGCAAAAAGATGCCATTCATCAGCTTTAGCTTGTCCAAATAAAGCAATAGGACTGCATATAACAACAATACGAAGGAAATTTACAATTGAATTTTTCATGATTATAGCTTTTTGATGTATATCAAACTTAGAAAATTAATTCTGTATACCATGTAAGAATTGTAAAAAGCGATCATCGATAACGTTTTCGGAAAATCGAGAACGTTTTCGATTCAAACTTATTGTATTATTAAAAATTGTATTCTATTTTTATTTAATTAAAGATTATTTACTATTAAATTGTCTAAAAAATAATTTATCGAGTATCTCATTCGTTCTTATTTTTTTAAGTCTTGAATAATTTTCAGTAACTCATTGCTCTTTAATTACAACAGAATAAATGACTGACTATGGAAACTAATAGTGTTTATTTCAACAAAATTAAAGTGAATTAAACTACTGATTTTCGCACTAATTTAAAGGCATGTAAGATTGTAAATTAAAAAGTGTAACACTTCTTTACAGGCACTCATTGCAAAGCTGCTCTACCATAAAAATATTAAAAAGATCCATGAATAAAAGCATTGCTGAATTTAATATCGTAAGTTTTGGTGAGGTCCTTTACGATCTCTTTCCTAACCACCAAAAAATTGGAGGCGCTCCTTTAAATGTAGCGTTGCGCCTTGCATCATTAGGTTTATCAGCGCATATCATTAGCCGTGTGGGCAACGATGCTTTAGGAAAAAAATTAATTGCGTACGTTAACAACCATGGAGTAAATTCAAGTGCAATTCAAATTGACGATGTCTTGCCAACTGGAGAAGTCATTGTTGCATTAAATGCAAGTGGCTCAGCAACCTATTCTATTAGTTATCCTGTGGCTTGGGATAAAATTGCTACCGTTTTAGCGAATGATACTCTAGTAAAGAATGCCGATGCTTTCGTTTTTGGAAGCCTCGTTTCGCGAGATGATGTATCTCGCCAGTCCTTACTTCAATTAATAAAATGCGCGAAGTACACTGTTTTTGATGTGAATTTACGTGCTCCATTTTACAATCAAAAGGTGTTACTACAATTAATGGAAAAATCCGACTTCATAAAGTTTAACGACAGTGAATTAGCCGAAATAGGCACATTTATGCATTCTCCCTATCAGACAGTAGAGGAAAACATCCATTTCATTGCAAAAAAAACGAATACAAAACACATTTGTGTCACAAAAGGAGATCAAGGCGCAGTGCTATATTATAACGAACAAATATATTACAGTAAAGGGTTTCAGGTTACTATTAAAGATACCGTAGGTGCTGGGGATTCTTTTCTTGCCGGTTTGCTGTCCAAACTATTATTAGGTAATAATCCACAAGAAGCAGTTGACTTTGCTTGTGCATTAGGAGCCGCTGTTGCTATGAAAGAAGGAGCTAATGCTACTATTTCTCCGGAGGAAATCAGCATTTTGCTTACAACAAAATCAAATGAATAATTCAACACAACGAAATAAACAGTAGAGTAATTAAATTTTAATTAAAACAAATAACATCAAATACTTTCAAAAATTTAAAATGGCAAGGTCCTTCAATTATTTTCCTTTTTAAAGAAATGAAATGCGCCTAGGAGTGGCAATATTAGTAAAGTAAACTTCAAAACAACTTACTCTATTTAACAAACCTAAAAATACAGACAGAATTATAATTCAGAATATTACAATAAATAAATACTGAAAAACCTTAATTTATGAAACGTTATCAAATACTATTTTTACACCTAATTATTATACTATTACCCTTTATTAAAATGCAAGCACAAGTAAAAAATCAAGCAGCTAAAATAGAAGCAGACAAAAAATGGTGGAAAGAAGCCGTTGTTTACCAAATTTATCCTAGAAGTTTTAAAGACAGTGATGGGGACGGAGTTGGTGACTTGAAAGGAATTATATCTAAACTAGACTATATTAAAAGCTTAGGTATTGAGGCCATTTGGTTAAATCCAATATACCAATCTCCTAATGACGATAACGGCTACGACATTAGTGATTATCGCTCCATTATGAAAGATTTTGGTAACATGGATGACTTTGACACTTTGCTAAAAGGTTTGCATGATCGCGGTATCAAGTTAATAATGGACTTAGTCGTAAATCACAGTAGTGATGAACATGAATGGTTCAAACAAGCACGCAGCTCTCGCGACAATAAATACCGAGATTATTATCATTGGTGGCCTGCTCAAAAAGGAAAACCGACTTACAGGTGGAGTTTTTTTGACGTAAAAAGTGAAGCGTGGAAATATGACAAACAAACAGATTCCTACTACTTACATTATTTTTCACAAAAGCAACCTGACCTAAATTGGGAAAACCCAGCAGTGCGACAGGAAGTTTATGATATTATGAGATTCTGGCTAGACAAAGGTATAGATGGCTTTAGGTTAGATGCCTTTCAATATGTTTCCAAAGACATATCGTGGCCTGTTTTCCCTGATGGTTATGAAAAAGAAATAAACAAGTATTATGGCGAAGGCCCAAACCTTCATGCCTATATACAAGAGATGAATAGAGAAGTTTTAAGCAAATATCCAAATGCAATGACGGTTTGTGAAGGCGCCGGAAGTTCTCCTGAGGACGCTCTTAAATTTGTAGACCCTGACCGTAAAGAATTAAATGTTGCCTATCATTTTGAAAGCGTAGATATTGGCAAACACGTTTCTGACTTTGGATTAGTAAACTATAAAAAAATATTCTCAAGGTATGACGATGTCTTTAAAGACAAAGGATGGCTATCTATTTTTATGGCGAATCATGATCAACCTCGAATGGTTAGTAAATTTGGAAATGACAGCCCACAATTTAGAGCCATATCCTCAAAAATGCTTTCTACATTCGTTATGACCATGCGAGGTACTAGTTTTTATTATTTTGGTGACGAACTAGGGATGATTAACATTAGATTAAATGACATTAATGATTATAACGATGTTGATACCCGAAACAAATACGAAGGACTGAAAGAAAAAGGTGGAGATCTAGCCGCTTTTTTAGAATTACAAAAGCAAACATCTAGAGAAAATGGCCGAACGCCAATGCAATGGAATGATGAAAAAAATGCTGGCTTTACAACAGGTAAACCTTGGCTAAAAGTAAATCCAAATTACACTGATGTAAATGTAGCTGAGCAAGAAAAAGATCCACAATCGACATTGAATTATTTTAAAAAATTAGTTCAACTAAGAAAAAATGAACAAACGCTAGTCTACGGAAAATACACATTACTAGACGAAAAAAACCCAAATGTTTTTAGCTATTCAAGAGAATTAAACGAAAAAAAAAAAGTTGTACAACAAAAATTTTACCAAATAAAAAACCCATTATGATTTTGTTTAAAATTAAAACAAAAAAAAAATAAAA
>NZ_JAQWTM010000031.1 GCF_029242675.1 Flavobacterium sp. | reverse complement strand
TAATTAGATATAAAGTGCGTGAGGGATAGTAGTGGAGCTCTTTTAATGACCGAGGAACGAAGTCATAAAAAAGCGGGAACGAATAGCCCGACCCGGAGGGACACGCCCAAATAAAAAATAAAACACAACTAGCCAAAGGCCAAAAGCTAGCAGCTAAAAGCTTATACAAAATGAAAAAAGTACTTTTTATCGATCGTGATGGAACGATTGTTTTGGAACCAGAAGGATACCAATTAGATAGTTTAAATAAATTAGAGTTTTATCCCAAAGCGTTTCAGTATTTGGCTAAAATTGCAACCGAATTAGAATACGAATTGGTGATGGTGACCAACCAAGACGGTTTGGGAACAGACAGTTTTCCAGAAGATACGTTTTGGCCAACGCAGAATTTCATTTTGAGAGCTTTCGAAAATGAAGGCGTTCTTTTTGATGATATTTTTGTAGACCGTTCGTTTCCTGAAGATAATGCACCTACACGCAAGCCGAGAACGGGTATGTTGACTAAATACATCGATAATCCTGCTTATGATTTGGCTAACTCGTTTGTGTTAGGAGACCGATTGACAGATGTGGAATTGGCTAAAAATCTTGGAGCCAAAGCGATTTTCATGAATGAATCTGAAGGCGCAGGAAGTTCTGAAATTGCTTCTAAACGTGAGGAATTAGATGATGTGATTAGTTTGCAATCTACAGATTGGAAAGTGATATATGAGTTCTTGAAACTGGAAGCGCGTTCAGCTACAATTTCGAGAAAAACAAACGAAACGGATATCTACATTAACTTGAATCTTGATGGAACTGGGAAAAGTAAAATCGAAACTGGAATTGCTTTTTTTGATCATATGCTAGACCAAATTGCGCGTCACGGGCAAATGGACTTAGAAATCAATGTAAAAGGAGACCTAGAAGTAGACGAACACCACACCATTGAAGACACAGCAATTGCCTTAGGAGAAGTTTTTGCGAATGCATTAGGAAACAAACTAGGAATTGAGCGCTATGGTTTTTGTTTACCTATGGACGACTGCTTAGCGCAGGTGGCGATTGACTTTGGAGGTAGAAACTGGTTGGTTTGGGAAACGGAATTCAAACGCGAAATGGTGGGGAAAATGCCAACAGAGATGTTCTTGCATTTCTTTAAATCATTCTCTGATGGAGCAAAAGCAAACATCAATATCAAAGCCGAAGGAGACAACGAGCACCACAAAATTGAGGCGATTTTTAAGGCTTTCGCCAAAGCGATAAAAGTTGCCGTAAAACGCGATACTGAGAAAATGATTTTGCCGAGTACGAAAGGGATGTTGTAGCCCCCTAACCCCCGAAGGGGGAATAACTAAGTTTGAAATAAAATTTATGGAAAAAGATAGCACACAATCCACTTCAACTCCCCCTTCGGGGGCTGGGGGGCTTGTAATAATCGATTACGGAGCAGGAAATATTCAAAGTATTATGTTTGCGATTGAAAGATTGGGATACAAAGCGGTTTTGAGTAATGATCCAGCCGAGATTAAGGCAGCAGATAAAGTGATTTTCCCGGGTGTAGGTGAAGCGAGTTCAGCGATGAAAATGCTTTTGGCAAGTGGTTTGGATGCATTGATTCCAACATTGACGCAGCCTGTATTAGGAATTTGCCTTGGAATGCAGTTGATGTGCAACAAAACCGAAGAGGGAAATACGAAAGGATTGGGGATTTTTGACGTTGATGTGCTTAAATTTTCAGCGAAAGTAAAAGTGCCGCAAATGGGTTGGAATACGATTTACAATTTGAAATCAGATTTGTTTAAAGACATTTCAGAAAACGAGTACATGTATCTAGTACACAGTTTCTACGCTCCTAATTGCGCTGAATCGATTGCTACAACGAACTACGAACTAGAATATGCTTCGGCCCTGCAAAAAAACAATTTCTACGGAACCCAATTTCACCCAGAAAAAAGTGGTGATGTAGGAGAGAAAATTCTTGGGAATTTTCTGCAACTTTAAACTTTAAACCTGAAACTAAAAAGAAATCATGCGTATTATACCAGCAATAGATATCATCGACGGAAAATGTGTTCGCTTATCAAAAGGTGATTACAACACCAAAATTATATACAATGAAAACCCGCTAGAAGTAGCCAAGGAATTTGAAGCACACGGAATTGAATATTTGCACTTAGTAGATCTTGACGGAGCAAAATCGAGCAAAATAGTCAACTTTAAAATTCTTGAGCAAATTGCGAGTCAAACGAGTTTGAAAATCGATTTTGGTGGTGGCTTAAAGTCGGATGCTGATTTAAAAATTGCGTTTGAAAGTGGTGCGAACCAAATTACGGGTGGAAGTATCGCTGTAAAAAACAGAGCGATTTTCGAAAAATGGATTACTGAATATGGTGCTGATAAAATTATCCTTGGAGCAGATGCCAATAACGAAAAAGTAGCCGTTTCAGGATGGTTAGAAGAATCAGATCAGGAGTTGGTTCCGTTTATTCAAGAGTACCAGTCTAAAGGAATTCAGTACGTGATTTGTACCGATATCGCCAAAGACGGAATGCTCGAAGGACCTAGTTTTGATTTATATGCTAAAATATTGAAGTCTTGCAATGGCACTTCGAGCGCAGTCGAGAAGTTGGCGAAATCCGAAGGAATAAAATTAATCGCTTCAGGTGGAATTTCGACCTTTGATGAATTACCTAAATTAGCGGAATTAGGTTGTGAAGGGACTATCATTGGTAAAGCGATTTACGAAGGAAGGATTTCGATGAAACAACTAGAAAACTACATATTAAATAAATAGATTATTGCGCAAAGACACGCAAAGGTAACACGAAGATTCGCTAAGAATTTTGTGGGACTCTGTGTAAACTCTGCGAATCTCTGTGTAACAAAGAACGAAATGCTTACGAAAAGAATAATACCCTGTTTAGATATAAAGAATGGACGTACGGTTAAAGGCGTAAATTTTGTAGATTTGCGTGATGCTGGTGATCCGGTAGAATTAGCGAAGATTTATTCGAATGAAGGAGCTGATGAATTGGTTTTTTTGGACATATCAGCAACGGAAGAACGCCGAAAAACTTTAGTGAACTTGGTTCGCGAAGTGGCAGCTACAATTAATATTCCGTTTACGGTGGGAGGTGGAATCTCCTCTGTAGCCGATGTGGAAGTACTGTTGCAAAACGGAGCAGATAAAGTTTCGATTAATTCATCAGCAATAAAAAATCCGCAGTTGATTAATGATTTGGCTAGTAAATTTGGCAGCCAATGTGTGGTTGTAGCCATTGATGCCAAACAAATCGACGGGCAATGGATTGTGCATTTAATGGGTGGAAAAGTACCTACAGAACTGAATTTATTTGACTGGGCAGTTGAAGTAGCCGCGAGAGGAGCAGGAGAAATCTTGTTTACCTCGATGGATAACGACGGAACAAAAAACGGTTTTGCTAATGAAGCTTTGGCTAAATTATCAACGTTAGTTAATATTCCGATAATTGCTTCAGGTGGTGCTGGAAACATGCAACATTTTGTAGATAGTTTCACCGAAGGAAAAGCAGATGCCGCCTTAGCAGCAAGTGTATTTCACTTTAAAGAGATTGAAATTAAAACGTTGAAAGAAGAACTTAAAAACAATAATATAGCAGTTAGACTCTAAACTTTACTTTAGACATTTGACTTTATAACTTTAGACTCGTAAAAATGAACATAGATTTTTCAAAAAATACAGACGGCTTAATTCCAGCAATCATTCAAGACAGCGAAACTAAAGCCGTTTTAATGTTGGGCTACATGAATGCAGAGGCGTACCAAAAAACAATTGATACTCAAAAAGTAACTTTTTTTAGTCGCTCAAAACAGAGGCTTTGGACCAAAGGCGAGGAAAGTGGTAACTTTTTGAACTTAGTAGATATTAAAAACGATTGTGATGGCGATACTTTATTGATCCAAGCAAAACCCGTAGGTCCTACCTGTCATACAGGAGCCGATACGTGCTGGCAAACAGCCAACAAAGGGGATTACGGATTTATTTCGACTTTAGAGGAAACCATTAAAACAAGGAGAGAAAATGCAGACTCTGAGAAAAGTTATGTGGCTTCCTTGTTTAAGTTAGGAATGAATAAAATTGCTCAAAAAGTAGGTGAGGAAGCGGTAGAAGTAGTTATCGAAGCACTTGATAACAAAGATGATCTATTCTTGAGTGAAAGCGCCGACTTGTTATTTCACTATTTAATTTTGCTTCAAGCAAAAGGATTTGAATTAGAAGATGTGGTTAAAGTTTTAAAAAGCCGTCAAAAATAAATTATTGAATTGGCTATAAATAAAGTCACTACCCATTAATGAAGTAATTCGTTAATGGGTTTTGTTTTTTCTTTCATTTAAGGTTTCAATCCACTATATTTACTCATACAATATTTACAATACCACATTTTTTACTATGACTACTGATCATTTAACAATTAGTACCAATTATAACAATTCTACTATCGAAACGAGCTTACATATTGTTTTAACTACCGATCAAGATGATGATCGTCCCGTTTATCTTGCGGGTAATTTTAATAGTTGGCATACACAGGACAGCGCTTTTTTGATGGAAAAAATCGGAAGTGGGATGTATCACTTTGCATTTCCTGAGAATTTTAACTATCCCGAAACCTTGTTGTATAAATTTACAAAAGGAGATTGGAGTGAGGTTGAAATTGATCAGAATGAAAATATTACAGGCAATAGAGCCTCAACGAAGCATGTTGGACTGCAAAAAGAGCATGTAAGTAAATGGAGAAGAAATTGGTTGCCTTTTAAACCCAATTTTTTACCAAAAATAGTATTGATATCTGAAGAATTTGAAATTCCGCAATTAAGTAAAACTAGAAAAATATGGGCGTTATTACCGCACGACTATGACAGTTCAACGGAGAGCTATCCGGTAATGTACTTACAAGATGCACAAAACCTATTTAATGAAGAAGCAGAGTATGGCAACTGGGAGATCGATAAGAAACTCGCTGTAATGAGTGAATATAAAATCGGTAAAATTATCATCATAGCTATTGAACATGCAGAAGAAGATCGCATAAAAGAATACAATGTTGGAACAACTATTTTAGGAAAGGGTCAAGGGAAAAAATATATTAAGTTCTTAACTGAAACCTTAAAGCCATTTGTTGATGTTACCTTCCGAACAAAAAAAGACAGAGACCATACCGGAATCGGCGGCAGCTCTATGGGAGGATTAATAAGTATTTTTAGTGGCTTGCGCTATCCTGAAATTTTTGGACGTTTGATGATTTTTTCACCTTCTTTATGGGTAAAACCCGATATGAAAATCAAAGTAGAAGATGATAGAAATACCGATACCAAAATCTATTTGTATGCTGGTGGCGATGAAAGCGAAACAATGATTTCACATGTTAAAGAGTTTAAAAACCGCATTGTGGCAAGCGAGTTTGTTAAAGATAAAATGAAAATTAATTTGAGTATTAATTCTGAAGGAAAGCATTCTGAGACCTATTGGAGCGATGAGTTTCCAAAAGCAATCGAGTGGCTTTTTTTTAGCACTAAAGAAAATTAAATGAAAATAAAAGCAATTGAGAATTTAGAAAATTTTACAGGAACGGTCATCGTTCCCGTTTTTGAAACTAGTCCTAAAAATATCGTTCCCATCTCATTTGAGGGAATAGAAATTTCTTCGAAGGTATTTTTTGGTAAATCAAACAGCCATTACCTAATAGAGAAAAATAATGTGGTTTATTTGTTTGTCGGGTTAGGTAAAAAAACCACTTATAAATCCTTAAAAACTACTTTTCGTAGCATATCTCAAAAACAGCAAGAGCTTTTAACGCATCAGGTGGTGCTTCACTTTCCTGACACTTTCATTGATGATCAAGTAGAGGCAGTAGTTGCTGGTTTGTTTTTAGGAACCTATAGTTTAGGACATTTTAAGAAAAAGGATGGACATCCGTTTTTAAATGCAGAATTTGATTTAAAAATTTTGTCAACTACTAATTATGATTTGGTTGTAGCGAAAGCGATAAAAATTGCTAATGCACAGTTAGAGGTCCTTTCACTCGTGGATCTTCCGCCTAATACGGTAACACCCAAGTACCTTGGAATTTGGGCAAAAGAAAAAGGAGATCAACATGGTTTTGAGGTTCAAATTCTTGGTCGAGAAGCAGCAAAAATTGAGGGATTGGGTGCTTTTTTAGCTGTTGGTCAAGGTAGTGAAAATGAACCCCAGTTTGTCATCATGAATTACAGTCCCAAAGACAGTACCGCAGCGGTTAAACACGTAGGATTGGTGGGTAAAGGTGTTACTTTTGATACCGGAGGACTTAATATTAAAACTGCTGGTATGTTGCACATGAAGTGCGATATGGCGGGAGGTGCAGCTGTTTTTGGAGCTATGCAGTTAATCGCTGAGTTACAATTACCTATTAAAGTGACAGCAATTGTTCCTTGTACGGAAAATTCAGTGAGTGCTAAAGCTTTTTTACCAAGTGATGTAATTAAAAGTTACAGTGGTCATTCGATTGAAATCATAGATACTGATGCCGAAGGAAGATTAATATTGGCAGACGGAATAGCATATATGTTAAAGAATTACAAGCCCGACTATATGGTGGATATTGCAACGCTGACCGGTAGTAGTGTCGGAACTTTTGGTTACGAATGTGGTGCCCTGTTTACCAATAATGAAACCGTTTCAAAACAATTACAAGAAGCTGGAGATGCAATTGGCGAACGATTATGGCCATTACCATTATGGGATAGCTACACTCAGGATATAGAAAGCGATATTGCCGATGTAAAAAATTACAGCGGAAAACCAGTAGCTGGTGCAATTAGTGCAGCTAAGTTTTTAGAATTTTTCACCGAGAAACATACTGCTTGGGCACATTTAGATATTGCAGGAGTCGCTTTTGGCGATGATGAATTTGCAAAAAGTAAGCATGCTACTGCGTTTGGCGTTCATTTATTAACTAAATTCATTGAAAATTTATAGACCTTATGGAAAACGCCAAAACCTTCATCTGTATTTCAAATTATTTCAAAGGAGCCGATTTTTTGACGCACCTAAAAAGTTTAGGAAACAAGGTATACCTCATAACTGGCGAAAAGTTAAAGGATAAACCGTGGCCACATGACGCCATTGAGGAAATATTTTATATGCAAGGTCAAGATATTGACTGGAATTTAAAGCATTTATTGCTAGGTGTTGGCAATCTTATGAAAGCAAACAAAATTGACGCAATCATAGCATTAGATGATTATGATGTTGAAAAAGCTACTTATCTAAGAGAAAATTTACGTATCGATGGAATGGGGCAGACTACTGGTCGTTATTTTAGAGATAAATTAGCGATGCGAATGCGAGCTAAAAGTTGTGGCATTTCCAATCCTGCTTTTTGCTCTTTATTCAACGATCATGATATTAATACGTTTGCAGATACGGTTCCCGCTCCTTGGGTTTTAAAACCAAGATCGGAAGCTTCTGCTTCAGGAATTATCAAAATACAGGACAAGGAGACCTTGTGGATTACTATTAACGAGATGGGCAATAACCGATTCAAATACTTGTTAGAGCAATTTAAACCAGGTTCCGTATACCACTGTGACAGTTTGATTTTAGATAAAAAAGTAATTTTTAGTCTGAGCTCAAAATATTTAGCTACTCCAATGGAAATATCGCAGGGTGGAGGTGTTTTTAGAAGTTCCAACATTCTTTATGGATCAGAGGATGACAAAGCAATTAAAAAAATAAATGAAGAAGTTTTAAAGGGATTTGGCTTAAAACATGGTGCGGCTCATACGGAGTTTATAAAGTGCGATGAAGATGGCAAAATCTACTTTTTAGAAACTTCCTCAAGAGTAGGTGGTGCGCATCTAGCCGAAATGGTCGATGCGGCATCCAATATCAATTTATGGAAGGAATGGGCTGCGATCGAAGATGCTTTGGTCAAAGAAAAAAAATACAAATTGCCAAAAATCAAAAAAGAATACGCGGGAATTGTCTTGACTCTATCTAAAGATCAAAAACCAGATTTATCGTCTTTCTCTGATCCGGAAGTTTGCTTTACTGTTCCACTTGACTATCATGCAGGCTTGATTGTCCAATCTAAAGACAGCGGTCGCGTTTTAGAACTATTAAATTCTTATACGGATCGATTAACTCGTGATTTCTCAGCAGTGGTGGCACAAGAAAAAATAACAAAATTACATTAGTAGTCGGCACTTTTTAAAAATTATATTCCATTAAATAGTTCATGAAAAAATATATTGTATCGCTTGTTGTTCTCTTTAGTTTAACACAAAGCACCAAAGCGCAGGGACTTTTGTCTAAATCAGAAATTCACTTCAGTAGGCAAGACTCACTAAGAGGAAGTATTACTAAGGAACGGGCTTGGTGGGATTTAAAGTACTATCATTTGGATGTAAAAGTCAATCCTAAGGACAGTACAATAACTGGGTCTAACACAATCAAATATACGGTTTTAGAGTCTTATCAAACGATGCAAATTGACTTGCAACAACCGATGGCTATTAGTAAAGTGGTTCAAAATGGAGTTGATTTAAAATTCAGTCGAGAAGGTAATGCCTATTTTATTTCGATGGTAAATCCGCAAAAAGTAGGTGCAACGAATGAAGTTGTTGTTTTTTACATTGGAAAACCTAAAGTAGCTGTCAATCCACCTTGGGATGGCGGAATTACTTGGAAAAAAGATACTAACGGTAAATTATTTATTGCTTCTTCTTGTCAAGGTTTGGGAGCAAGTGTTTGGTGGCCCAATAAAGACCATATGTATGACGAAGTTGAAAATATGCTCATTAGTGTGAACGTTCCCGGGGATTTGGTTAATGTTTCTAATGGCCGTTTACAAAGCGTACAAAAATTAAAAGATGGAACGAAAACGTACAATTGGTACGTGGCTAATCCTATCAATAATTATGGCGTAAATATCAATATTGGGGATTATGTTTCGTTTTCAGAAAAATACAAAGGAGAAAAAGGAGCTTTAGACTGTACTTATTATGTTTTAAGGGATAATTTGGCTAAAGCCAAAGAACAATTTAAAGATGTACCTCGCATGCTGCAAGCTTTTGAACATTGGTTTGGACCTTACCCGTTTTATGAAGATAGCTATAAATTAGTAGAAGCTCCTTATTTAGGCATGGAACACCAAAGTTCAGTTACTTACGGTAATGGCTTTAAAAATGGTTATCGCGGAAGAGATTTAAGCGGTACTGGCTGGGGACTAAAATTTGATTTTATTATCATTCATGAATCTGGTCACGAATGGTTTGCCAATAATATTACATACAAGGATATTGCTGATATGTGGATTCATGAGAGTTTCACTAACTATTCTGAAAGTTTATTTTTGGAATATTTTTACGGAAAAGAGGCTGGTTATACGTATGTAAGAGGGATTAGAAAGAACATTCAAAATGACAAGCCCATTATTGGACAGTACAATGTAAATAATGAAGGATCCAGCGATATGTATTACAAGGGAGCAAATATGCTTCATACCTTACGTCAAATTGTGAATGATGATGCCAAGTGGCGTACCATATTAAGAGGTTTAAATAGTACTTTTTATCATCAAACAGTCACAACGAAACAAATTGAGGATTATTTATCTGCAGAAGCAGGCATTGATTTATCAACCTTCTTTAATCAGTACTTGAGAGATACTAGGATTCCGACACTTGAATATTTTCTAAAAGATAAAATAGTAGGCTACCGTTGGACAAATTGCGTCCCTGGCTTTACTATGCGAGTAAAAGTTCAACTTAACGGCCAAGAAAAATGGTTAGCTCCTACAACAGAATGGAAATCAATAGCGATTGACCAAGACGAGTTAAAATTAAACGTTGACAAAAATTTTTATGTAGCAAGCTTTGATATTACCGAATAAAATATACTAATTTTAACCTCGGAAAATTAATGTCCAACTGGTAAGAAGCAAAACGATTATGAAAAATACGACCTCTTTATTGTGTTCTTTTTTATTAATAACGACACTTACTTTTGCGCAAAACAGCAGTTCTCAAAAGGTTGAGCCTGAAAGCACGATCAAAGACTCACTTTCTATTGCAGTCTCAAGCGAAATGCTTGACGAAGAAGTCTATTGGGGAATTATAGAGCATTCACTTAAAGAAAGTACCAGTCCCGAAGATCAAGAAATTTACCTTGTTAATGAAATCGAGAAACTGTCACCTAAAGAAATGATTGGTTTTAGATTGCGAACTGATAAATTGTTATTTGATTCCTATACCTCTGATTTGTGGTGCGCCGCTTATATTATGGACGGTGGTTGTAGCGATGACGGTTTTGAATACTTTAGATGTTGGCTGATTTCCCGAGGAAAAGATACCTTTTATAAAGCTAAAGAGAATCCTGATTCCTTAATTGATTTGGTAAAAGAGGAGCGAGGAATCTATGAGTTTGAAGGTTTTTGGTATGTCGCTGTAAACGCTTTTAAAAATGCTACTGATAAAGAGTTGTACTCATATATCGATTATGATGCTTTTGTAACTAATGACGAAAACTATCCACTACTTAATTTTACTTGGAACGTAGACGAACCACAAAGTATGAAAAAAGTATGTCCGCAATTGTATGATAAATTGTGGAAATAGCGTTATTCTCTTTCGAATAGACCAATAGTTCCTCCAACCCAGTCTTTGTCCTTGTTGAATTTTACCCCTATCATTTCGCCTCGGCTTAGTCGCACAAGATTGCACAGTAGCGTAGGTGCTGCATCTCCTTTTTTCCAAGTACATAATACTCGAACCTCGGCTTTAACTTTTCCTTCAGGTGATTGAACAATCGGGCTGTAATATACTTTTTTCTGTAAAATATAAAGCTCTTTCTCTACCACAGCTTCAATATCTTCTTTTTTAACGTGGAAAATAACACCGGAACCCGAGAATGAAAACAGTGGCTTTAAAACATAATTTTCTAAATCTTCAGGAATAGACTCGAGTTCACTTAACAAAGTAGATTCGATAAAATAGTTTCCTTTCAAAAAAGGTAATATAAACTTACTAATTCTGAAAAACCAATTAGGATGGCCAGCCCATTTTACATCTAACTCATCTGTGAAATGAAAATTCAGTTTTAGGTCAGTTCGCAAATCTAATTCATCAAAAATGACCCGATTGTATATTCGTTTCACCAAGACTTCCTTTCCGTCTTCATTAGTGTAAAAAAGTTGTTTTCCTTTTTTAATAATTTCAGTTACACATACAACGGGGATACCGATATCTCGTTTGCAGTAATAAAAATCAATTTTGGTGTTTTGTTTTTCAGGCTCAATTTCAAGTAGAATTACGTTTTCTTTCGGATGGTTATTGCAAATAACTTCTTCTAGATGATGTAAAAATTCGGTTTCATTTCTGTCATTAAAAAAGGGAGTAAATGCTTCAAGAAACGGATATTGCTTTTTAAATTTAGTATATAAATTTTGCTGATAATTGTAGAGTGAAGGAAATCCTTGTACTTCAATTAATTTAGGGAGTATTGCTCCGTTTTCTTCACAAATTCCAAAATCAATAGCTAGAAAAGTAGTGTGCTCATCTTCATTAGGAACACTATGATTTAATTCTAATGATTTGTTTGTGAGCTCTTTAAATCTATCTGACTGAATAAAAGCTATAACTTGCTCTGAGCCTTCTACAAGTTGCTTTTTCAGTTCTTTTGAAATAAAGAAAGGGGTTTCAGCTATTCGAAAAGTAGGCAAATAATCGAAATCTGATGCAATATCATTTTTGAATTCTTGATATTTTTCAGCAGTGAATTGTGAATTGAAAAGATTTCGATAGCTACTAATCATGTATGGTACAGCGGTTAATTAGACATTGTTTTCTTTGTTTTGATCAAGTCATTGATTGCCGTTCGTAAAAAATTTGGAATCAACGTTTCATTTGTTTTGTAAATTTTATCATCGTCTAGAAGTTCTTCCAGCATGTTTCGGAACTTTCGTTTTCCTTTCATGGCTCTAATTTTATCTTTGGCTTCTTTGTTTCGAAGGTGCGCGATAAAACTAATTGGATCTGCTTCAGGGTGGAATTGCGTTCCCACGAAATAATCGGTAAAACGCACAGCCATGATAGCGCGTTCATACTGCACATGATCTCTAATTTTTTCTAAAGAAATAATCGTAGCACCTTTTTTCTTGAACACATTCAAATTAGGCTGAACCACTTGATAATCTCTCGAATCAATTGCATAAAATGGATCTGCTAATTCTTGAAATAAAGGATCGTTCATTCCGTCTTTGGTTTTATGCATGGTCATTACCCCAAAAGAGGTATCATTTCTTTTAGTTATTTCGGCTAAGCCAAAATGTTTACAGGCCATTTGAAAAGAATGACAAATGAATAAAACGTGTTTTTTAACCTCGTTCTCCGTATTCCATTTAGTCAAACTATCAATAAATGCATAGTAGTTAACGTCCCAAGTTCCATCACCTTCAAGCGGATTTCCGGGTCCACCTGTCGAAATATAAATATCGTATTTTTTTATATCGGGTAATTCACATTTTCCTCGAACGTCAAAAATTTTGAAATCTACAATTGGTTCAAATCTGCTTATAATATCAATAATACAACGCATTCCTTGATTAGGAACGCCATCGTACATATCTAATAGAGCAATAGTAATTTTTTTAGTATTCATTTTTTATGCTTAATTTTCAAAGCACAAAGGTAACCTATATATTTATAAACCCTTTGTAAATTCCCCTGTTATAAAGTCAACTACTTTTGTCAAGTCATTTGTTTGTTCAAAAACGGCTAATTGTTTGGCAGCTCCTGTTCCGTTTTTCAATATTTGATGCACATAATTAATGTGATCTCTACTGCCCAATTCATCAACAACATCATCAACAAACTCGAGTAATTCGATCAGTAAAATTCGTGTTTCCACTTCTTTTTGAAGACCGAAATCAATCATGGAACCTTCGATTCCGTAGCGAGCCGCTCTAAATTTATTTTCCTTGATCAGGGCAGGTCGGTATACATTAAAACTCATATTGTGCATATTAAGTTTGTACAACTTAGCAACTACAGCTTGAATTACAGATACAATACACATCGTCTCTTCAACCGTTAAACTCATATCACAAATACGAAATTCAATGGTATCATAAAATGGATGCAATCGTAAGTCCCACCATATTTTTTTAGGATTATCGATACATTTGGTTTTAACCAAGGTTTCTAAGAAATTATCGTAGGAGGAAACCGAATCAAAATATTCAGGTAAGCCGGTTCGTGGAAATTTATCAAAAACTTTTGTTCGAAATGATTTATAACCCGTTTTTCGCCCTTCCCAAAAAGGAGAATTGGTCGATAGTGCAAAAATATGGGGTAAAAAGTAGCACGCCTGATTCATTAATTGCAAACCAATTTCTCGATTTTCAATTCCGACATGACAGTGCATTCCAAAAATTAAATTAGAACGTGCGGCATCTTGCATTTCATTCACAATCATGTGATACCGCGGATCATCCGTAATAGGTTGGTCTTGCCATTTCGAAAAAGGATGTGTTCCTGCACCACCCACAATTAAATCTTGCTTGTCAGCCAGTTCCACTATTTTAGAGCGCAAAAACTTAATTTCTTTTTCGGCTTCATGAACATTTTTGCAAATATTCGTTCCCACTTCTACCACCGATTGGTGCATTTCGGATTTTACTTGCTCATTCAAAATGATTTTAGCTCCATCGACTATTTTGGATAAATGCGAGCGCAAATCTCTAGTTTCGGGATCAATAATTTGATACTCTTCTTCTACACCAAGAGTAAAAACGGGTAATTTTTTCATCTTTATTTTTTTTGAAGCTGTTTCCTGCTATCCGTTTCAATCTAGTTCGCCTTCCCGATAAATACCGGGAGGCGTACTAGGATTTTCACTTCTATCAGGGCTAGGCATTAGGTTTATAAAACACTATTTAGATCCTACAGCATCTTTCATAAAAGTTCCCCAAGTCAAGTTGACTTTTCCTGGTTTTTGTTTTTTTGCGGCAGCAATAGCCATTTTAGCGGATTCTTCAACAACCCATTCGAAGTTTTCAGCTCCCACTGAGTTTACATCCGCGTCAGGTGCTGGATTTCCAAAATCAATTGCATAAGGAATACCATCACGAACAGCAAATTCTACTGTATTAAAATCATAGCCTAATCCTTTGCATAGGCGTAAAGTATAATCTTTTATAGTCGCTAATAATTTTTTATCTACTGGCGGTCCGTCTAAAACATAGCGTAGGTGTGGCTCGTTGCGGGGTTCGTACTGCATTATTTTTACTGCTTTACAACCCAAGCAATACACTCTAAAGTATTCAGTAAAGACAATTTCTTCCTGTAACAGCATTACCAGTTGCACTGTCTCT
>NZ_JAQWTM010000016.1 GCF_029242675.1 Flavobacterium sp. | reverse complement strand
CTTTCAACATCATAAAAACGTAGTAATAAGGAAGCGATCGTCGATTTCCCAGTTCCACTAGGTCCTACAATAGCTATTTTTTGTCCAAAATTAGCTGTGAAACTTACATCCTTTAAAACATTAATTTCTTTTCGAGATGGATAACTAAAGGCAACATTTTTAAAAGTCACATTTCCTTTTATTTTCTCAGCATTTAAGTTACTAGTTCCTTTAATATCTTCGGGTGTTTCGTCTAATAATTCAAAAACACGCTCCGTAGCACCAATTGCTTTTTGCATTTGCGCGTACAATTCGGCTATTCCACCAGAAGATGCACCTACATAACTAGAATACAAAATAAAAGTAAACAACTCTCCAACCGAAATCTCACCGCCAATACTTAATTGAACACCGTACCAAACTACTGCTACAATGGTTCCAAACAAGCATACAATGATAAAGGAAGCAAAATAACCACGTAGCTGACCACCTTTAATAGCGATTTTCACTACTTCATTAATTCGTCCTTTATAACGAGCGATTTCATACCATTCGTTAGCAAATGCTTTCACGATACTTATTCCTTGCATCGTTTCTTCGACGACCACCTGACTTTCGGCAACCTGATCCTGAACTTTTTTGGAATATTTTCTGATGTAACGACCAAAAAGAACTGCAGCAACTCCCACGAGAGGTACTACTGAAACCATCATAATTGTTAGCTTGATATTGATGCTAGCTAACATGATGAAACTACCAATAATTAGAATGAACTGACGCAAGAATTCGGCTATCGTTGTCGTTAAAGTGTCTTGTATTTGCGTAATGTCATTACTGATGCGGCTATTTAATTCTCCAACACGTTTCTGCGAAAAAAACGACATGGGTAACTTTACTAAATTGGTGTACAAAGCTAAGCGAACATTGGCTAAAGTATTTTCGGTAAAATTCACAAACAGTGAAAGTCTGAAAAATGAAAAAACCGACTGTAAAATTAAGACTAAACCCAATCCTAATGCAATTTGGTTTGCTAGTTCGCTGTCTTTTTTATTCACACAATCCACCAACATTCCCATGAATTTTGGAAAAGCTAAAGCGGTTACACTTGTTAGCAATAAAAAAACTAAACCAACATAAAATTTCCAACTGTTGTTACCTGCATACTTGAAAATAATCTTTGCTTTATTAAGAGAACTAGCAGTAATTTTTGATTTAGGTAAATCGTTTTCTTTGAACCTTCCCATTATTTATATTTTGTGTTTACAAAGGTAGCACTATACACGTTCATTCCCAAAAAAATAAGATCAGCAGTTGGTTTTACTAATGATTTGGTATTGAGTTAGTAACAAATTATTATGCATTTTTTCTATAAATAATTTAAAAATATGCTTGCAAATGTAAATTCTAGTCTTATATTTGCACCCACAATTAGGGCGATTAGCTCAGCTGGTTCAGAGCACCTCGTTTACACCGAGGGGGTCGGGGGTTCGAACCCCTCATCTCCCACATTTTTAACCTCGACATTTTGTTGGGGTTTTTTCTTGATATTTAAAGAGAATTATTAAATCTCACTTTTTTTATTTTTACTTAATGATAAACAAAGAAATATCTCAATTAATCAAATCTAGAAAATCTATTTACCCAAATGAATTTAATGGGTCTGAAATTGATAAAGAAG
>NZ_JAQWTM010000004.1 GCF_029242675.1 Flavobacterium sp. | reverse complement strand
ATATGGTATGAGTAGTATTTTACATCGCGAGTTAACTCAGTCAGTTTTAAAACATTTTTATGATGTTTACAACGAATTAGGGTATGGATTTCTGGAAAGAGTGTATCAAAATGCGTTGTATTATGAATTGAAAGAGAACGGGTTTAAAGTAGAAGCTCAAAAAAGTATAAAGGTATATTACAAAAAAGTTGAAGTTGGAGAATATTACGCAGATATCGTAGTAAATGATTTAGTAATTTTAGAGTTAAAAGCACAAGATTATTTAGTAGAAGAAAATGAATTTCAATTATTAAATTATTTAAAAATCCACTAATTGCGAAGTTGGTTTACTTTTAAATTTTGGCAAAAAACCCGAATTTATTAGAAAAGTATTTCAAAACAATTATAAATAAAACTAGACATACTATCAAAAAGTAAAAAATCCGCGTCATCGATCCGTCTATTATTTAGTCTAAGACAGGACGAAACTAATAAAATTCACTCTTTAATAAAAAGATAAGAAGCAGGAATGAAAAAAATAAGAAATTATAAAAATATCCGTCACAATTCGTTTAAATCCGTGTTCCACCAAAATTAAGAAGGATATAACTAATAAAATTCACTCTTAAATTGAAAGACAAGAAGTAAACAAGAAATCAAATAAAAAAAACCGTAATAATCCGCTTTAACCCGTGTAATCCGCGTTCCATTTAAACTAAGACACGACGAACTAAAAAAAATCACTATCTAAGTGATAGATGATAGATGAAGAAAAAATTAATAAAAAAATCCGTGGTAATTCGTTTAAATCCGTGTCATCCGCGTTCCATTTAAGCTAAATAAACTAAGAAGGAAACAAAATATAAATTATGGACTTACAAGACCAACTAAAAAACCTTTTTCCAGACCACGAACCACTTCCCGAGGAGAAAACCGAGGAAGTACCTCATGAATTATACGTTCAAAAAGAGCCTATGATTTGTAAATTCGAAAAAAGAAAAGGAAAAGCTACGACTATAATTGAAGGCTACGAAGGATCAGACGAAGATTTTAAAATCTTAGCCAAAGAAATCAAAACCAAACTAAGTGTTGGCGGTACCTTCAAAGACGATTCTATTATTATTCAAGGCGATTACCGAGACAAAATAATGGAAATATTAAAATTAAAAGGTTTCAAAGTTAAACGTGTGGGTGGATAACCTCAATGTTAAACCAATTTGAAACTTCAAACCTTAAACAAAAAAACAAATGATACAATCATCAGAATTAATATTAAATCCAGACGGGAGTGTTTATCACTTAAACTTAAAACCAGAAAACATTGCACATGATATCATATTTGTGGGTGACCAAAACCGTGTGGAGAAAATCACACAATTCTTTGACAGCGTGGAGTTTTCCACTCAAAAAAGAGAATTTAAAACCCAAACCGGAATTTTTAAAGGAAAACGTATCACTGTGATGTCAACTGGTATCGGTCCTGATAATATTGATATCGTAATCAACGAACTAGACGCCTTAGTGAATATTGATCTAGAGACGCGTCAACCTAAAAAGGATTTAACGAGCTTAAACATTATTCGTATTGGAACTTCGGGTTCTTTGCATGAAGATATTCCTGTGGATAGTTTTGTGATGTCAAAATTCGGTTTAGGACTCGATAATATGCTCCGCTCCTACTTAATCGACGAAGTCTCAAATGTAGCGATCGAAGATGCTTTTGTGAGCCATACTAATTGGGATTTACGCAAAGGAAAACCGTATGTTATTGCTTGTTCAGAGAAATTAGAAAAAGTTATCGAAAGCGATAAAATGCACAAAGGAATCACGGCAACAGCTGGAGGTTTTTACGGACCACAAGGACGCGTTTTGCGCTTGAACATTCAAGACGAAAAACTGAATTCTAAAATGGATAATTTCGCTTTTGAAGGTAATAGAATCACCAATCTCGAAATGGAAACGGCTGCAATATATGGACTTTCGGCGCTTTTAGGACACCAGGCTTTATCGTTGAATGCAATAATTGCTAACCGTGCCAATGGAACATTTAGTGCTGATCCCTACAAAGCAGTCGATGAATTAATCGCTTATACGTTAGATAAATTGGCTACTAATTAATTTTAGGAGCTTAATCCTGCTATCCGCTGTATTCCCGATAAATAAAAACTACGGCTTAAAAAAGCCTTGTTTTTCTAAATCGGGAGATGCCGCTCCTATCAGGGCTAAAAATGAACAACCATGAGCATTATCATCGAAACCGAAAGACTTCTTTTAAGAGAAATACTAGATTCTGATCTCGAAGGAATGTTTGCGTTAGACAATAACCCAAATGTGCATAAATATTTGGGCAAAAATCCTATACTGACTATTTATAAAAGTCAGGATTACATCAACAACATCAGGAAACAATATGTTGAGCACGGTATAGGTCGCTATGCGGTTATTCTCAAAGCGACCAACCAATTTATAGGCTGGTGCGGTATAAAGTACATCACAGAACCCGAGAACTTACATGTCAATTTTTATGAAATTGGCTATCGCTTTATTGAAAACTATTGGGGAAATAGTTACGGTTATGAATCGGCGAAAGCCTGGCTCGATTACGGTTTCAATACCATGAATATTAAAACCATGTATGCTTCGGCACATATTGATAATAAAGGTTCGCGCCACATTCTGGAAAAATTAGGCATGCAAACAAAAAACGAGTTTGAGTGGAATAAAATTAAGTGTATTTGGTTCGAATTAGAAAATAAAACGATTTAACATGACTACAATTAAAATAGCTGGAGTACCAGAACACTTTAATTTACCTTGGCATTTAGCAATTGAAAATAACGAATTTAAATTACAAAACATCGACCTACAATGGACTGATGTTCCTGAGGGAACCGGTAAAATGTGTCAAATATTACGCTCTGGAGAAACGGATATTGCTGTAATCCTAACCGAAGGAATTGTAAAAGATATTGTTGCTGGTAATCCTTCTAAAATTGTACAAGTTTATGTTGATTCGCCACTGATATGGGGAATTCACGTAGCTGCAAATTCCTCTTATAAAACGATCGCTGATTTAGAAAATACGAAATGTGCGATTTCAAGAGTTGGTTCTGGATCGCAATTAATGGCTTACGTCAATGCAGGGAATCAAAATTGGAATACTGATCGTTTACAATTTGAAATTATTAATACCATTGATAGCGCTGTAGAAGCTTTGACTGCGGGAACTGCTGATTATTTTATGTGGGAACGTTTTATGACCAAACCATTGGTTGATAAAGGCGTTTTTAGACGTGTGGGTGACTGCCCTACTCCATGGCCTTGCTTTGTGATTGCTGTTCGTGAGGAAATTTTAGAGCAACATCCAGAGGTCATCAAAACAATTTTAGATACCATTAATAAAAAAACAAAAAGCTTTAAAAATATCCCAAATATTGATCAAATTTTGGCTGAAAAATACCAGC
The DNA here is from genome assembly GCF_029242675.1 of Flavobacterium sp. Taxonomy (GTDB): domain Bacteria; phylum Bacteroidota; class Bacteroidia; order Flavobacteriales; family Flavobacteriaceae; genus Flavobacterium. The sequence goes on along the minus strand of NZ_JAQWTM010000004.1, from coordinate 2,359 downwards.
AAAAAACGGTAGATATTCAAGAATGGCTAAGCCTAACAAGCTGGTCACAAAAACCATTATCTAAAAATTTGTTAAACAATGTCCAAAATCAGTTATTTGACCTTAAAATCATTGATAAAAAAGGTACTTTTGAAGAAATTGTAAAAACGATCTAATCGATTCGATTTTTCAAAGCAATATGATAGCCATTAAAAACCTTTCTTTTCAAAAAATAAAACAAACGCTACAGGTAAAAAAACCTTGGGACGATGTAATTATTTTTGTTTTGAATATTTTAATCGCTATTCCGCTTATTATAATTGCTCATGAAAATTTAATAGAACTAAATTGGCCTTTTAATTTAGATCGGATTCTGCTTTTTATTGTTTTAATCATAGTTATTCAGCTTGTTTTAAGACTTTTGAGAACCATTATTATTTTTTGTATTATCATTTATCTATTAATATTGTTTTACGGAACAGTTATAGGTAATTATGGATTCAATAGCTTGTACGAGGACTATGATTCAATGATTTACACTATGAGTGATAATCCTTATCCTCAAGATATTATCATTTCAAAACTACTCCCTTTTCCAAACAAATCAAAGATCCTACGAGCAATTGAATATAAAAATCCCAAAGTCAGAAATTTTGCCGTTATGGCAACAACTCAGAATTTTAAAAACGTTCGTGGCTATGCAGACTATAGAACAATAATTCAATGTTTTGCAGTATTTAAGGAAATTAATGAACGTTGGAACTACGTTAGCGATCCTAAAGATGGTGACTATATAGCTACTGCTAGTGAATCATTAGATTACTTCTCTGGCGATTGTGATGATCACTCTATCTTAATGGCTGCTGCCGTTCGCGCGATTGGCGGAACACCACGACTAATTCACACCAAAGGACATATCTATCCTGAAATATTAATAGGAACAAGAAATGATTTGGAAACAGTGAATTATTTGATTAAAAACATTCTTTTTCCTAAAGAAAGCAAGGGGAAACAATTGCATTATCACATAGATGAACGCAATCAAATTTGGTTGAATTTAGATTATACAGCCAAGTATCCCGGTGGACCTTTTATGTCCGAAGAGATACTTGGAGCATTAACCTTAAACTAGGAATTCTTAATCTCAGAGAGGATTCTGTAGGAATTGAGTCGAGCTTCATGATCGTATACAGCTGTAGCAATCATTAGTTCGTCAACTTGCGTTTTATCTAAAAACAGGTTCAATTCTTTCTGCACTTTCTGAGGTCCTCCAATAAAAGTATAGGCAATCATTTGCTGTAAAGCACCTTCTTCAACGGGCCCCATGAAATCACCATCCGACTCAAAAGGTGGTTGCAATTGTTGTCTGTTGCCTGTTATTATTCCTAAAAAAAGTTTTTTAAATGAAGTAGCTAATCGTGCGGCTTCATCATCAGTATCAGCTGCAATAACATTAACGCAGGCTATAACACGTGGCGCACTCAATTGTGCCGAAGGTTTAAAATTATTTCTATAAATAGCTATAGCCATCTTTAACTGAGCTGGTGCGAAATGGCTAGCAAAAGCATAAGGCAACCCTTTGGCAGCAGCCAAATAAGCACTATCAGTACTAGAGCCTAAAATATAAATGGGGATATCAAGTCCTTCACCTGGTATAGCACGAACTCGACCGTTTTTATTACCTTGTGAAAAATAAAGTTGCAATTCTTCAATATTACTTGGGAACTCCATTGCGGCATGGTCATCTCGCTTTAAAGCTGCAGCAGTAAATTGATCTGTTCCTGGAGCACGACCTAATCCTAAATCAATACGATCCGGAAATAAGGTTGCTAGCGTTCCAAACTGCTCTGCTACCACAAGTGGCGCATGATTGGGAAGCATAATACCTCCTGAGCCTACGCGTATGGCGTTTGTTCCAGCGGCTATATGACCTATTAAGATAACAGTTGCACTGCTCGCAATACCGGGCATATTATGATGTTCTGCTAGCCAATACCTATTGTAACCCCATTTTTCTGCCTCTTGAGCAAGATTTAAACTATTTTTAAAGGTTTGCGATGCGGTACCTCCGTCCCGTACTATCGCTAAATCTAAGATGGATATATGGGTTTGTGAAAGTCTATTTGTGTTCATTTTATTTTAATTGTATCAGACTGCAAAAATACGGATTGCTCCACTCACAAAGAAACTATCCATACTAATTGAAAGTTAAAAAGACCTACTAGAACTTTTTAGAGAATGATTAAATATCAAAAAATAAAATGTAAAAAAAAACTTCTCAATTTCTTGAGAAGTTTTGTGGGCGATGAGGGGTTCGAACCCCCGACCCCCTCGGTGTAAACGAGGTGCTCTGAACCAGCTGAGCTAATCGCCCTAATTG
>NZ_JAQWTM010000078.1 GCF_029242675.1 Flavobacterium sp. | reverse complement strand
TCAATCGCTTGCGTTGCTAAAAAGTTTGTAAATTCTTGAGTTAATTCTTCAAACTGTTCTTTGGTTAATCTACTATATTTCATTTCCTTTATTCAATTAATATTCGTCTTAGAATTTGCAAATTTATAATTTATAAACAGAAAAGCCCTCTTTTGCAAGAAGGCTTTTCAAATTTAATTTATTTTCGAAAATTAGAAAATATATCTAATCCCAAATTGTGCTTGCCATCTTGACAATAAACTAGCATCATAATTAAAAGTCTTAGTTTGTGTACCATCAAAAGTATATGTTGGCTCATTTGCATCATTTACAGAAACTCCAATAGGTTGTCTACTTGTTTCTACTTGCACTAATCCCCAATCAGAATTCAATAAATTTCCAATATTTAACACATCAATACTAAACTGTATTGTGTTTGTTTTCTCAGAACTAGAAGAAGGTTTGAAATTATAATCTTGCATAAATTTCATATCCCATTTTCCTCTCCATGGAGCTACAGCACCATAACGCTCAGCATATTGTCCTCTTCTACCACTTAGATACTTGTCTTGGTCGATGAATTTGTCAAATGCAACACCTTGATCAGCGCCACCAGAAAAGTTCATGTTAGCAATTTCTGCAGTTGTAGGAATGTAAATTAAGTCATTTGTACTAGATCCATCATTGTTGATATCTCCACCATAAAGATAGTTGTAACGACCTCCTTGAGCATACTCAAAAAATGTAGACACTGATGTTGACCATTGATTATTAGCTCCATATTTCCAACTCTTAGAAGCAACCCCAATGAATCGGTGCGTATCTCCATATTTAGAATTAGCTAATACTGCGTTATTAACATTACCAACTGCAGGATTAAATGCAAATGCATCTCCTGTAATTTCTGCTTCAATAGAGTTAACATCTTTAGATACTAAGTAATTATAAGCTAAACTAGCAAATAAACCATCATCAAACGTTTTTTGAACTTTAACAGAAGTATTGAAGACATATCCTTTATTAGAATTTGTCATTACGTAAGCGTTATTTGCAGCTTTATCAGTTGCTCTATAGATTGCTCTATTATCAGCACCTGCTAATGTAGCTGTAGGGTTAACTAGACCCCAGTTTTGTACATGTACACCGTTAACATCCTTGTTATAAGAAACATCAAGAGTAGTAATATAATTGTTTGGGAATTTATGATCAAGACCTAAACTAGTTCTCCACACTTGTGGCCATTTAAAGTCCTTATCCATGATTTGGAAAAATCCATCATCAGATCCACTAACTTGATTTCCTAACCATACAAATGGTAGCTTCCCTGTGAATATACCCGTACCTCCACGAACTTGCGTCGTTCTATCACCATTAACATCCCAATTAAAACCTAATCTTGGAGCCCAAAGTAATTTGTTACTAGGTAGTGTTGTAGAAATTAATTGCTCGTTAGCTTTAGTTTGTGGATTGTAATATAAAATGCTATTATCTCTAGAAGCTCCATTCTCAGTGTCAATATATTTTTGAATTAAATCTGAAGTATTAAAATATAATGGCTTATCAACTCTTAGACCTACAGAAAGCTTAAAATCTTCGGTTACGTTCCAGTCATCCTGTCCGTAAAAAGCAGCTTGACCAACGTTTAATTCCGATAATTTCCAACC
>NZ_JAQWTM010000376.1 GCF_029242675.1 Flavobacterium sp. | reverse complement strand
ATTGGATTTTGGGTTGCCAAAACAAAGTAAGGCAAATCTAATTTATGATTTTCACCTGCAATAGTTACCGCACGTTCTTGCATCGCTTCTAATAGTGCTGCCTGTGTTTTAGGAGGCGTTCTATTAATTTCATCAGCAAGTATGATGTTAGAAAAAATAGGCCCTTTTATAAATTTAAATTGGCGGTTTTCATCTAAGATCTCACTACCTAAGATATCAGAAGGCATTAAATCCGGCGTAAACTGAATTCGTTTAAAATCCAATCCTAAAGCCTGCGCTAAAGTGTTTACTAACAAGGTTTTTGCTAATCCGGGAACACCTACAAGCAAAGCATGACCTCCTGAGAAAATACAAACTAAAATTTGATCTACGACAGCATCCTGTCCTACTATAACTTTTGCTATTTCATTTTTGAGTTGATTCCTTTTTTGAACCAAATTTTGTATCGCGGCAACGTCAGACATTTCGAATGTATTTTAAATTAAAAAAGAGCTAACTCTATGAAATCATAAAGCTAACTCTTTTTATTTGTTCTGTAAAAATTATTTTTTCAACCAGTTATTTGTAAAGTCACAATCTCTATATTCCCCTAAGATTTTAATATAGGTCTCTTTGATTTTTTCATCAAACCAAGCACCAATTGCTTTAATACGCTTTTCTTTTAGAGCTAAATCTTTAATTTTAATATAATCCGTAGCATAATTAGCGGTGTGCTCATTGATTCTATTGGTCACTGTTATAATTTTGTAGCTTTTCTTTCCATTTTCATCAGTATCCAAAATCGGTTGAGAAATAGCATCATCTTTTAAATTCGATACTTGGCTATATAAACTTGGATCCATTTTTGTCAATTCAAAACGAGTATCTTGCGTATTTGGGTTGATTAAAACACCACCATTAGCTCGAGTCTCTTTTTGATCAGATTCTGTTCTAGCTGCTTCAGCAAATGTTAATTTCTTGTCAATAATTTTATTTCTAATTAACGTAATTTTATCTTTAGCAATTTTCACTTCATCCTCGCTTACCGATGGAATTAATAAAATATGTCGCAATTCGATCTCTTGACCTTTAATCTTCTCAACATATATAATGTGAAAACCAAAATCAGTTTCAAAAGGTGCTGAAATCTCACCTTCTTGTAAACTAAAAGCAACATCCTTAAATTCTTTAACGAAAGGGGTTTTTCTATTCATTTTATAAAAACCACCGTTGGTAGCTGAACCAGGATCTTTTGAGTACAGTACAGCCTTAGTACTAAAACTAGATCCGGCCTCTACTTCTTTTTTAAACTCATTTAATTTGTCTCTTACCTTTTGTTTTTCGGCTTCTGAAATCTTAGGTGTTACCACAATTTGAGCCACTTCCATCTCAGCACCAAAAAGAGGTAATTCATCTTTAGGTATTCCTTTAAAAAAATTACGAACTTCCTCAGGTGTTATTTCAATTTCATCAACAATCTTTTTTTGCATCTCAGAACTTAATTTTTGTTCCTTCAAAATGTCAAAAAAATAGGATTTTAGTTCTTCTTCTGAATTTTTCTTGTAGTACTCTACCACTTTATCCATTGAGCCAATCTTACCAACGATAAAATCGAGCTTCTCTTCCATCACTGATTTAATTTCAGCGTCAGTAACTTTCACACTATCCTGTATTGCTTGGTGGGCATACAACTTATCTTCTAGTAACTTCCCTAACATCTGGCATCTCGTAATATCTTTAACTGAACCTCCACCAGCTGAAATCTCTAAAAATGATTTATCAATATCTGAATCCAAGATAATATAATCCCCTACGGTCGCAACTACGCCATCAATTTTTAATCTATTGCCCGAACTTACTTTTTTAACAGGTTTACTAACTGAATCTTTGATGATTTCTTGAGCCTGCAGCACTGTATTTGAAAAAAGCATGACAAAAAACAGAAGTGCAATTTTATTCGAGATGGATTTCATTTGTAATGTTTTAATAATAATGTATTTGAATTGTTAGCTATTACTTGCTTTTAAGTTATTCCTAATTTGTATCAAGCCAATGTTTCTATATTTCCATTGCCAAATATACATCTAAAGCAACAACAATAATAGCTTCAAGCAAAAACAATTTCTGAAGTAATAACGAACAAAAATAACAATTCAAATACATATTCCAAGTTTACACCATAGTATTAACATAAATTTATAGAGCAACATAAATCGTAAAAACCAACAACTTACCCTACCTCCTGTTCAATCGGTTCCTGATGAAAAATCATATGCAAGGAATTAAAACAACTCAACGAGAGCTAAAAATTCAACAAAGCAATCAATAGTCGATATATTGCCTAATCAGCATCTTAGATTAGGGTTAAAAAAACACAATTGTCTTCAAAAAACGCAGTAAAAATACTATGTATCATATCTGATATAGAATATTGAAAAATACTTTTAAACACTACAACGTTTTCGTAGCCATAATCCAAAATTAAAAAAAAGTCAAAATAAAATTTTATATAAATTGGCAACATCAAAACAAACAATTCAATAAAAAAATAAGACAAATAAAACACTTTTGACAAAAAATAAAGATTTTCATTTCATAAATCATATAATATAACAACCAATACCACATTATTAACTAACCTTTCAAATTATGAAAAAAACCAATTTCAAAATTGCTGTAGCTGCACTAGCGCTATCGCTTAATTCATGTAATTACACTGATGACCTGCAAACTACAGCTCTAGAAGCAAAAGCTTCTACCAAAGTAATCAATGTAACTCATCATGACGGACACCCGTTTAGCACTGGTAAGTCGAATATTTCTTCTACTACAGGTAAATATGTGGCTAATCCTGGAGGCGGAGTAATGATGCAAGCCTTTTATTGGGATGTTCCCGCAGGTGGGAACTGGTGGAACACTTTAGGAACTAAAGTTACCGCTTGGTCCAATGCTGGAATTGGCTCTATTTGGCTTCCTCCTGTTTCAAAGGCTCAAAACGGCCCTTTTTCTATGGGATATGACCCAACAGATTATTTTGATTTTGGAAATTACAACCAAAATGGAACGATAGAAACACGTTTTGGCTCCAAAACAGAACTAGTTAACTTAATCACAAAGGCACATACAGAAAACTTACAAGTCTATGCTGATATGGTATTGAATCATAATAGCGGAGGACAATTAGAAAACAATCCCTTTACTGGAACACAAACCTACACCAATTTCAAAGGTGTTGCCTCAGGAAAATTTCCTAGAACTAGTGCTGATTTTTACAAAAATGCTTACGGAAACAATGACGAAGGGGCTTTTGGAGGCTTTCCTGATTTAGCACATGTTGTGCCAAATGTTCAAAATTGGCTTTGGCTAAGGGCAGATGGAGTTGGGAAATATTATAAAAATACCATGAAATTTGATGGTTGGAGATTTGACTACGTGAAAGGATTTGCTCCATGGGTAGTTAAAGATTGGAATGCAAATATAGGTGGTTTTTCGGTTGGAGAATACTGGGATGCTAACGTAAACACATTAGAATGGTGGGCCAATAATGCAAATAGCTCTGTTTTTGATTTT
>NZ_JAQWTM010000369.1 GCF_029242675.1 Flavobacterium sp. | reverse complement strand
TATAGTACAACAGCTAAGAAAACGCTGATTGGATACGAAAACGGATTATTGATTGTTGTGGATGCCGTTTCAGGCAAAATAACTCCGGTCGTAGATATCATCAATAAACAATTCTCGCCACGCATCAAAAAAGTCAACCATTTTACGGAGTTTGAAGGATTTGTTTATGTGTCCTGTGATTTCGGAATCGTACAATTCAATTTACAAACCCTACTTTTTGGTGACACCTATTTTATAGGAGATAATGGAGCAGAGATCATCGTAAACCAAACTACACTTTTTAATGGCTTTATTTACGCTGCCACAAATGCGGGTATTCGTAGAGCAGCTATAACAAATGCCAATTTAAATGATTTTAGACAATGGGAAGTGATAACAACCGGCAATTGGGTAGGTGTTGCTGCGTTTGATTCCCTGTTAGTCGCTGTTAATAGTGACGGCGTCATTCATAGGTACAATGCTACTACTAACTCGTTTTCAGGTTTTATAGCTTTACCACAACAGCCGTTAAATGCTCGAATTGTAGGGCTTAATTTAGTAGTTACGACGGCAAATAGCGTTTATATCTACAATGATCAACTCAGTTTAGTACGGCAAATTGCTAGTAGTCAAATAGGGGTAAACGGCTTACTATTTTCGTGTGCCACCATCATAAATGATGTGGTTTATTTGGGTACCAAAGAAAATGGACTTTTTGCTACGGCCTTAATTGCTAGTATCGTATTCGAAAATTTATCGCCGGCAGGTCCTTTGCGAAATGCTGTTTTTGCATTGCAAACTACGTCGACCTCTCTTTGGACTGTTTTTGGAGACTATGATGTACGGTATAATCCGTACGACCTTGACAGTTATGGTATTAGTAAATATACTAAGGAGGGTTGGCTTACAATTCCTTATGACAAAGTACTAGGTGCAAAGTCAATGGTGCGACTTACCATCAATCCGGCAGATGAAAATGAAGTGTATGCAAGTTCTTTTTTTTCCGGTTTGCTGAAGATCGTAAATGATGTTCCTACTCTTTTATACAATCAAAATAATAGCGGATTAGAAACCATAACGTATTTAGGTCCTAATTATTTTGACGTAAGAATAAACGGCGCTGCCTTTAATAAATCAGGTGATTTATGGGTCACTAACAGTCGTGTTAATAACGGAATAAAAGTGCTTCGCGCCAATGGGCAATGGCAAAAATACGCCACTGATAAAATTCTGTCCGCAAGTGAAGACAATAGCTTTTCACGAATGGTTATTGATAGAAACGGTGTAAAATGGATGGGAACGAATCGCGATGGACTCTTAGGATTTAATGACAACGGCTTAGTTTTCAAAAAAGTCACAGCCGGACCTGATACGGGAAATTTACCCATTTCGGATGTGCGAGCCTTGACAATAGATACTAAAAACCAGCTTTGGATAGGAACTACGAAGGGATTGCGTGTTTTAACTAATGTAGGAAGCTTTCAAACTGATGAGCAACCCGCTACAAGAGCTATTATTATCGAGGATGATGGTCTAGCGCAAGAGTTGTTGTTTGAACAGTTTATAACTGATATTGTCGTAGATGGAGCCAATAATAAATGGATAGGCACTGCGGATTCAGGAGTTTTTATGGTGTCGCCTAACGGGCAAGAAACCATCTATCATTTTACAGCAAATAATTCTCCTTTGCCAAGTAATGTCATTAATGATATTGATATTAATGGTATCACAGGCGAAGTTTTTATCGCTACTGCCAAAGGTTTAGTTTCTTTTAAAGGGGTTGCGACTAAGGCTAATGATGATCTATCTAATGTGTACGCTTATCCCAATCCCGTGCGACCGGGTTATGTAGGAACAGTAAAAATTGCGGGCTTGATTGATAAGGCAACAATAAAAATCACAGATATCCAAGGGAACCTTGTTTTTGAAACTACTTCCGAAGGAGGAACAATCGAGTGGGATACCACCGCTTTTGGCAAATACAAAGTAGCATCAGGAGTGTATATGATCTTTATATCCGCTCAAGACGGCATCGAAACTACAGTCAAAAAAGTAATGATCATAAGATAAATTAAAGGGAAAAATTCTATTTTTCAAGCTTTAAATTTTTCAATCTTTAAATTAAAATCGTGCAAGTTAAAACCAAAGCAATCGTTATTTCATCTATTAAATACCAAGAAAAAAGCTTGATTGTAAAGTGTTTTACGTTGTCTCACGGTGTAAAATCCTATTTTGTACGGAATGCTTTTGCAGGACGGAAATCAAACCAAAAAATCGCTTATTTCCAGCCACTTACCATTTTAGAAATCGAAGCAGTCCACAAAAACAAAGGTACTTTAGAGCATTTCAAGGAGATAAAAATTAGTACGCCCTTTCAGTCTATTCACTCGGATATCTATAAAAGTACCATCGTGATGTTTGTATCCGAGATATTGTACCACTCTATTCATGAGGAAGAAGAAAATGAAGCGCTGTTTAGTTTTTTAGAAGTCGCTTTATTTTGGCTCGATGCGCATGACGAAATCGCTAATTTTCACTTAATTCTGCTATTAGAAGTCTCAAAATATTTGGGTTTTTATCCTGATACGTCGGATATTGATATGCCTTTTTTTGAAATGACCGAAGGTGTTTTCACTCCCTTTAGTGCCATGAGTTCCCTTACTGCTCATGAAACCAGTTTGTTCAAAAAGCTTTTAGATTTAAAATTAGACAACGATCAAAAAGTGTTTCATGTGATTGAAAGACAATTGCTGTTGAAAATTTTGATCGATTACTACGGCTACCATCTTGACGGTTTTAGAAAACCAAAATCATTAGATGTTTTAAAAGAGGTTTTTTCTTAAATCTTGGGCGTGCCCCTGAGATTGCTTCGTCATTCCTCCTCACAACTCTGGGTCTGGCTGTATGCTATATCTTTTATTCCGCAAGCTCCATAAAAGGATGCCGCTTCCATCCTTCACGCAAAATTGAATAAGATTACCTAGGACGCACTATTTTTGTAAGATTTATTTATATATTAGCAACTATGATTCTACTTATTACAAGATGCAGCACCTGTCTTCGTTGTAAATGCGCAATTAACTTGCTAGCATTTCTAAGTTGGATAAAATTTAAATAAAAACTATGCAACTAACACAAATTATTTTAGAAATATTAATCTTTCTATGCGGATTATATGTAGCTTTTTTCAAAAGTTATTTTACAGAAAAAGGGAAAAATTTAGCTACACTTGAAGACATTGAAGATATTACTAAAAAAGTAGAAGAAGTGAAATCTGAAATTCAAAAGCAACAATCAGTTGAAAAGCAAAAAAGAGATCTAAAGTATAATGCATTATTAAATTCTTTAACTCTGATTGACGCTCATTACTCTCAACTACTGTCTCCAGGTCCAGGTCAAAAAATTAAAAGGCAACATGCAACTACAGAAGAAGCTAGAAGATGTCATAACGATTTAATTCTTACTTCTGATAATATTGAATTAATTGAAATGTTTTCTTTAATAATGTTCGGAAATAGCGATACTACTAAAGAAGCGCCTACAACTCTTTTAAATAAATTCAGAAACATGATACGAAAAGACTTGGGCTTTGGAAGTGAAATCCCATTAAATGAGGAAATAGCTTGGTTTGGATACTTTACAGGTGAAAAAGATTAAAGGTTGCCTCACATTAAGGAAATCTAGCGCGCATTTGCAATCCGTTCCCACAACAATTAATATAGCTATCCATTCAAGCCAAGTTCAAATTCAGATTAGACTCGTTATGTAACTTTCGACTTTCAACTTTCGACTTGTGACATAATTTTATTACTTTCGCAAATCGATTAAAGAAAAGGATAAAATGAGCACAAAATTTACTGAATACAAAGGACTTGACTTGCCTACAGTGGCGTCAGAAGTACTGGATTTTTGGAAGAAAGAAAATATATTTGAGAAGAGTGTAACCACTCGCGAAGGCAACCAACCGTTTGTATTTTTTGAAGGCCCTCCTTCAGCAAATGGATTACCGGGAATTCACCACGTTATGGCTCGTGCTATTAAAGATATTTTTTGTAGATATAAAACTCAAAAAGGATTTCAAGTAAAACGTAAAGCCGGTTGGGATACACACGGTTTACCAGTAGAATTAGGTACTGAGAAGGAACTTGGAATTACCAAAGAAGATATTGGGACAAAGATTTCTATCGAAGAATATAACGAAGCCTGTAAAAAAACAGTGATGCGTTATACAGATGTATGGAATGATTTGACCGAAAAAATGGGGTATTGGGTAGATATGGAAGATCCATATGTTACTTATAAACCGAAGTATATGGAAACGGTTTGGTGGATTTTGAAACAAATCTATAACAAAGATTTGATGTACAAAGGCTACACCATTCAGCCGTATTCTCCAAAAGCTGGAACAGGATTATCGTCTCACGAAGTAAATCAACCAGGTTCGTATCGTGATGTTACGGATACTACGGTGGTAGCTCAATTTAAAGCGATTGAAGCCACTTTACCAGTTGCCTTTAAAGGTTTTGGTGCAGTAGATATCCTAGCCTGGACGACAACACCTTGGACTTTACCATCAAATACAGCACTTACGGTAGGGCCAAAAATTGATTATGCTTTAGTAAAAACATTCAATCAATATACCTTTTTACCATCTAATGTAGTTTTAGCTAAAAACTTAGTAGGAAAGCAATTTTCAAAAGGATTTTTTGCAAGTGAAGACCCTGCCGATTTTGCGAATTTCAAAGAAGGAGATAAAAAGATTCCGTTTCAAATAATTGCTGAAGCAAAAGGAGCTGATTTAGTTGGTATTAAGTACGAACAATTAATGCCATTAGTAGTACCATATCAAAATGCTGAAAATGCGTTTAGGGTAATATCGGGTGATTTTGTAACGACAGAAGACGGAACTGGAATTGTACACACATCGCCAACTTTTGGTGCTGATGATGCAAAAGTGGCGAAAGAAGCTACGCCAGAAGTACCGCCAATGTTAGTGTTAGACGAAAATGGTATTCCAGTGCCTTTAGTTGACTTGCAAGGAAAATTTGTTCACGGACTTGGAGATTTGTCGGGTAAATATGTTAAAAACGAATATTATAATGATGGCGAAGCTCCAGAACGCTCTGTAGATGTTGAAATCGCCATCAGACTTAAAGAAGAAAATAAAGCATTCAAGGTGGAGAAATACGTGCACAGTTACCCACATTGTTGGAGAACAGATAAGCCTATTTTGTATTATCCTCTAGATTCTTGGTTTATCAAAATCACGGAAGTTAGAGACAGAATGTTCGACTTGAACGAAACGATTAACTGGAAACCAAAATCAACGGGTGAAGGACGTTTTGGTAACTGGATAAAAAATGCCAATGACTGGAACTTATCACGTTCAAGATATTGGGGAATCCCATTGCCAATTTGGAGAACTGAAGATAAGCAAGAAGAAATTCTGATTGGCTCTGTTGAAGAATTGTACAATGAAATCGAAAAATCGATTGCAGCAGGTGTTCAAAAAGAAAATCCTTTTAAAGGGTTTGAAATTGGAAACATGGCGGATAGTAACTACGATTTAATTGACCTACATAAAAATGTGGTGGATGAAATTACCTTAGTTTCTGCATCAGGAAAACCAATGGTGCGTGAAGCTGATTTGATCGATGTATGGTTTGACTCAGGTTCTATGCCTTATGCGCAGTGGCATTATCCTTTTGAAAACAAAGACAAAATCGACCAGAACAAAGATTTTCCAGCTGATTTCATCGCTGAGGGTGTCGATCAAACGCGTGGTTGGTTTTATACCTTACATGCAATTGGTACTTTGGTTTTTGATAAAGTAGCCTATAAAAATGTTGTTTCGAATGGTTTAGTATTAGACAAGAACGGACAAAAAATGTCTAAACGTCTTGGTAATGCAGCGGACCCTTTTGAAACACTCTCAGAGTATGGACCTGATGCTACGCGCTGGTACATGATCTCTAATGCAAACCCTTGGGACAACCTAAAGTTTGACTTAGAAGGAATTGCTGAGGTACGTCGTAAGTTCTTTGGAACATTATATAACACCTATTCGTTCTTTAGTTTGTATGCGAATATCGATGGGTTCAAATACGAAGAAGCCGAAATTCCGGTAAACGAAAGACCTGAAATTGATCAATGGATCATCTCGGAGTTGAATACTTTGGTTAAGGAAGTGGATACTTTTTATGCTGATTATGAACCTACAAAAGCGGCTCGTGCTATCTCTGAATTTGTTCAAGAAAACTTGAGTAACTGGTACGTGCGTTTGTGCAGAAGACGCTTCTGGAAAGGGGAATATGCACAAGATAAAATTGCTGCTTACCAAACACTTTATACCTGTTTATTAACCATCAGTAAGTTGGGAGCGCCTATCGCACCTTTCTTCATGGATAAACTTTACAGAGACTTAACGGTAGCAACAAAGACAGAAGAATTCGAGAGTGTACATTTGGCACAGTTCCCAATTTCGGTTGAAAACTATGTTAATAAAATGTTAGAGAGCAAAATGCAGAAAGCACAGACGATCTCATCACTGGTTTTATCACTAAGAAAGAAGGAAATGATCAAGGTACGTCAACCCTTGCAAAAGGTAATGATTCCGGTACTTGACGAGGCGCAAAGAGCGCAAATTGAGGCGGTTTCTGACCTGATAAAAGCCGAGGTAAACGTTAAAGAAATCGTTCTTTTAGATGATGCCTCTGGAGTTTTAGTGAAGCAAATAAAACCTAATTTCAAAGCACTTGGACCTCGCTTTGGAAAAGATATGGGCTTGATTTCTAAAGAGATACAAGGTTTTACGGCAGACCAAATTAATGCTTTGGATAAGGATGGAAGTCTAGAAATTGTTATTGCAGGAAATACCGTAACTTTATCAATAGAAGATGTAGAGATTACATCACAAGATATTGAAGGCTGGTTGGTTGCAAATGCTAATGGAATTACGGTTGCGCTAGACATTACAATCTCAGAAGAATTGAAACAAGAAGGGATTGCAAGAGAATTAGTAAACAGAATTCAGAATATCCGTAAAGATTCAGGCTTCGAAGTTACAGATAAGATTAAAGTTCAATTACAAAGAGACGGGCTTCTTGAGGAAGCAATTCTTAAAAACGAAGACTATATTAAGTCAGAAACATTGACCAGCGAATTGGTTTTTATGGACGAAGTAAATAATGGTACGGAAATTGAATTTGACGACATAAAAACAATGATTTTAATTTCAAAATAACATAAAGATGGTAGATGAAGCTACAAGATACTCTGACGCAGACTTAGCAGAGTTCAAAGATATTATCCTTAAAAAAATAGAGAAAGCACAGTCTGATTTAGATTTGATAAAAAGTGCCTATATGAATGATTTAAATAACGGGACGGATGATACCTCTCCTACATTCAAAGCATTTGAAGAAGGTAGCGAAACCATGTCCAAAGAAGCAAACTCACAATTGGCGATTCGCCAAGAAAAATTCATACGTGATTTGAAGAACGCACTTTTCCGTGTTGAAAATAAAACCTACGGACTTTGTAAAGTAACGGGTAAGTTAATTAGCAAAGAAAGATTGAAAATTGTACCTCATGCTACTATGAGTATCGAAGCTAAAAACTTGCAACGATAAACGGCAATTAGTTAGAAAAATATTAACGCTCCTTTCGGGGCGTTTTTTTTGATAAAATTATTACTTTTACGCACTTAAAATTTAAAAAATGTCATTACGAAAAGCGTATCTACTTATCTTCATTATCTTATTAGTGGATCAAGTTTCTAAATTATATGTAAAAACTAATTTTGTATTAGGGGAAGAAGTTGAGGTCTTTCGATGGTTTAAAATACTTTTTATCGAAAACGAAGGAATGGCATGGGGTACAAAAATACCTGGAGCGTACGGCAAATTATTCTTGACTTTGTTCCGGTTGTTTGCAGTAGGAGGAATAGGCTATTGGCTTTGGGATGCTACTGAACGAAAAAAGAGTTCGAATTTCCTGATTGTTTCTATTGCTTTGATATTTGCTGGAGCCGTTGGAAACATTATTGATTCTGTTTTTTACGGAGTAATCTTTGACGGAAGTCAAGGACAACTAGCTACATTGTTTTCTGATCAGCCGTATGGTACTTGGTTTCATGGTCAGGTGGTAGATATGTTTTATTTCCCTATTTGGCATGGAAGTTTACCCGCATGGTTGCCAGTTTGGGGAGGTAGAGATTTTACTTTTTTTAATGCTATTTTCAATATTGCTGATATGGCAATTTCAACAGGAGTGGGGATATTAATCTTTTTTAATAAAAAAGCATTTCATCAAACGGCATCATAAAGTCAAAAAATAAACGAATACAAAAGGCCTGTTTCAATTTTGAAACAGGCCTTTTGTATTGCGGCAAATAAAGATTAATTGGTGGTTAAAAATTAGACGATGAAAGAGTTACTATTTAATGTCTATTTTTTGTTGTGCACGAATCATTTTAATTAAATTCAATTGTTCTCCGTTTTCTGTGTTTATTTGTACCAAGCCAAGTTTTTTACTCCAAACAAAGTTTTTTATTTTAAGGTCAGGTATGTTATTGAACTTTTCCAAATTATCTATTAGGTAGCCTTCTTGTTTTCCAAAACCTTGTAAAACTATCGATGTGTCTTTTAAAGTTGATTGGTTAAATTCTACGTCATAAATTCTAATTACGGGAATAGTAGTTTGCTGCTTGTCCTTGACATGTTGTAATAAATAATTTGAATCGCTCATTGTTTTATTATGAGAATATTTAAAATCAACAGTATAGGCTTCAGGGTCTACAGTAGATACGGCTGGATTGCATTTTCCTGTTGGTAAAGAATGCGTTTTATCAAGTATAAAAATAGTATCTCTTTTTAGGGAATCTAGTTTATATTGGAATATTGCCATATCACCTTTTTCATAAGTAGCAGTCCAATATATTTCATTTTCTTGAAAATAAAGTTTTTCACAACCAAAACTACAGCCAACAAATGAAAGGATGATGACACATGAAAAGAAGAGTAAATAGTTTCTAAGCATAATCTAAAATTAATTTTAATTCCTGTTTTTTGCTACTCATTTTGTCTCAATAAAAAAGCATCAAAAAATGTTAAAAAGTATAGATTTCTTTTGGTGTTACACAGTAATCGAGTTGTACATCGCCTTCAAAAATATCGGATATCTCTTCTTCGGGTTCAAAAAAAGAAAGTCCAATTTTAATGACATCAGGTTGGCAGTCTGATAAAAATTGATCGTAAAATCCTTTTCCGTAGCCCACTCGGTTTCCTTTTTTGTCATAGGCGAGAAGCGGGACAAAAACGACTTCTAATTTTTTGGCAGGTACTTCGATACCGTCAACTGGCTCAGGAATATTGTACTCGTTTTTTTTGATTTTTGTATTGTCAGTCAATAGAAAATGAGTCATCTCTCGGGTTTCAAAGTTAGATTTCGAAATTAAAATCTCCTTGTCTTTTCCAGAGAGAAGATGCAAAATCAATTCGGTATCTACTTCTTTTTGCTCCGTTATCGGTAAAAAAACGTGAAAGTAGGTCTTGTCCCAAATAGGGAGTTGCAGCACCTTATTGGCAATAGCCAAATTCATTTCTTCGAGTTCAACTTCAGTAAGGGATTGCCTGAGTGTTTTATACTTTTTTCGTAATGTGCTCTTACTGTTATCCATTCATCAGTGTTTTAGAAATATGAAAAATAGCATCTCCCTGATAAATTATCGGTGAATGGTTGGCGTTAATAATGTATCCGTCATTGGGTGCTTTAACAATATGTTCAAATTTCCCAAAAGGATCTGTAATTGTTGCTAAAACACTACCTTTTTTGACAAAAGCACCAATAGTATTATGGTCATGAAGTAAACCTGAATATTTGGCTCTGATCCAAGATGATTTTTCGATATAAATAGTTTCATTTGCAGGATGTTCCACAATGTGTCTTGTTTCTAGCATGTTCAAATGAGATAAAAAACGCTTGGTTCCCGCTACGCCTGCACTAGCAACCGACTCGTTAATATCGAGTGATTTACCACCTTCAAAAAGTAACATTTTTACACCAAGTTTTTGACTAGCATTTCTAAACGAACCAGCAATGTTTTTAGAAAACAAGGTGTAAGGTGCATTAAAAACATCAGCTAACTGCTTTAATTCAGGACTATTGGGTGCCAACCGAATTTGCGGAGCATTAAAGCGGCTCGCGCCACCGGCATGAAAATCTACGGCATAATCTACTTGTGGCATGATTTCAGTTAAAATATGATAGGCAAATCGACCCGCTAGCGAACCTTTTTTAGATCCAGGAAATACACGGTTTAAGTCTCTTCCATCAGGAAATTGGCGTGACATATTGATAAAACCAAACATATTAATGATCGGAATACATATTATTGTTCCTCTTTTAGGCTTGTTGATTTTTTTAGCGATCAGTTGGCGAACGATTTCTACACCATTAATTTCATCTCCATGAATACCGGCCGAAAATAAAACTACAGGTCCTTCAATTTTAGAGCGCGATACGATTATCGGGATTTTTAGTTTGGCAGTATTATGTAATTTTGCAATCTCCATGTCAATGGTTTTGCTTTCTCCGGGTAGGATCGATTCTCCAAGTATGCTAATTGCTTTCGTATTTTTCATAGGTAATTAAAAGGCTAAATGTAAAGATTATTATTTGGAATTCGTAAATTTGGAATGATTTCAAGAAATAACCTCATTAAAATTCAATCGCATCAGAGCACTGAAACTGAGCGAAACAATACTACAATGCAAAACCCAACTCTAGAGCTTCAAATTCAAACTTTACCAGATGGTCCCGGTGTTTATCAGTATTATGATAAGGACGGGAAGATTTTATATGTGGGAAAAGCAAAGAATCTAAAAAAGCGAGTTTCCTCTTATTTTAATAAAATTCATGATGCTGCCAAAACTAATGTGTTGGTCAAGAAAATTGTAACCATTAAGCATATTGTTGTCCCTACTGAAACAGATGCTTTATTGTTAGAGAATAATTTAATAAAAACACTTCAGCCGCGGTACAATGTACTGTTGCGTGATGATAAAAGCTATCCGTGGCTGTGTATTAAGAAAGAGCCTTTTTCACGAATTTTTGCAACACGCAGAATGGTAAAAGATGGGTCTGAATATTTTGGGCCGTACACTAGTTTTAAAACAGTCAATACTATTTTAGAATTGATTAAGGAGTTATATCCCTTACGAACGTGTAACTATGATTTGAGTCAATCCAATATCAACAGCGGAAAATTTAAGGTGTGTTTAGAATACCACATAGGCAATTGCAAAGGTCCGTGTGAAGGACATGAATCGCTCCAAAATTATCAAAAGCAAGTTGATGCAATTCGAGAAATCCTAAAAGGGAATTTCAAAGAAAGCATGAAAGATTTTAAACGCGTGATGATCGAATTAGCCCAAGACATGCATTTTGAGGAAGCCCAAAAAATCAAAGAAAAAATAGAGGTTTTAGAAAACTATCAGTCACGTTCGACTATTGTAAACCCAAAGATTACCAATATTGATGTTTTCTCGATTGTTTCGGATGAAAGTGCAGCGTATATCAATTTTTTACAAATTTCGCATGGTTCGATTATTCGTTCGCATACCATGGAAATTAAGAAAAAACTAGAGGAGACTGACGAAGAGTTGCTGGAACTGGCTATTATTGAACTTAGAGAACGATTTCAATTATTGTCCAGAGAGATTATCGTTCCTTTTGGAGTTGACCTTGGCGAGACGATTAAAGTAACCGTGCCTCAATTAGGGGATAAAAAACAAATCTTAGATTTATCGATTCGCAATGCAAAGTTTTACCGTATCGAACAACTTAAGCAATTGCAAATTGTTGATCCCGACAGGCACACCAATCGAATTATGGCACAAATGCAAAAAGATTTGCGTCTGCCAGTAGAGCCAAGACATATCGAATGTTTTGATAACTCGAATATTCAGGGAACCAATCCAGTTGCCGCTTGTGTAGTGTTTAAAGATGGTAAGCCTAGTAAAAAAGATTACCGACATTTTAATATCAAAACCGTTGAAGGACCTGATGATTTTGCTTCGATGGAAGAAGTTGTATACCGCCGTTACAAGCGTCTTTTAGATGAAAAAGAACCATTACCTAATTTAATTATTATCGATGGTGGTAAAGGACAATTGTCCTCGGCGTTAAAAAGTTTAGATGCACTGGATTTAAGAGGGAAAATTGCGATTATTGGAATTGCAAAACGATTAGAAGAACTTTTTTATCCCGGAGATTCGGTGCCGTTATATCTGGACAAAAAGTCGGAGACTTTAAAAGTAATTCAGCAATTGCGAAACGAAGCCCATCGATTTGGTATAACACATCACAGAGACAAACGCAGTAAAGCAGCTTTGAATTCCTCCATAGAATCTATCCCAGGTATTGGTGAAAAAACAATGCTAACGTTAATTCAATATTTCAAAAGTGTTAAAAGATTGAAGTTAGCCTCCGAAAAAGAAATAACGGAGGTCATTGGACTGTCAAAAGCGAAAAAAATTGTCGACTTTTACAATGCATTGCCTAAATAACACTAATTGGTATTTTTTTTAATGCTTGAACTTTTAGAAAGTAATCACTATTTATGAAAAAATATATCCTGTTACTATTCACTTTTTTTGTTTGTTGTAGTTCTTTTGCTCAAGAACAAAACAGACCCAAGGTAGGTTTGGTCCTAAGTGGTGGAGGTGCTAAAGGATTTGCACATATTGGTGTTTTAAAAGTATTAGAAGAAGCAGGTGTTAAAATTGATTATATTGGAGGAACAAGTATGGGATCTGTAATTGGAGGGCTGTATGCAACCGGTTACAATGCAGCTCAAATTGATTCTATCTTTCAGTCCACTAATTTTAATGAGCTGATCACAGATTTTATCCCAAGATCCTCCAAGAATTTCTACGAAAAAAGAAATGATGAACTATATGCTTTAGTGCTACCTTTTAATAAATTCAAGGTAGGTATTCCTGAAGCGCTTTCTAAAGGCATGTACAATTTTAACTTGCTAAGTAGTGTAACAAGAAGCGTGCGGTACCAGCGCGATTTCCTCCAGTTACCAACCCCTTTTTTATGTATAGGAACGGATATTGAGACGGGCAAACAAGTGATTTTTAATAAAGGGAATTTAGCACAAGCCATTATAGCAAGTTCCGCTTTTCCTTCGCTTTTTTCCCCTGTGCAAATTGATGGAAAGCTGATAGTCGACGGTGGAGTGACGAACAACTACCCTATTGATGAGGTTAAAATGTTAGGCGCTGATATTATAATAGGTGTCGATGTGCAAGATGATTTACTAAAAAGAATTTCCCTAAAAGACGCAACCAAAATTTTGGTCCAAATTAATAACCTCCATACCATCGAAAAGATGAAGGAAAACATTAAAAAAACCGATATTTACATCAAGCCCGATATTAGAGATTTTGGGGTGATTTCTTTTGATAAAGGAAAAGAAATCATCAAGAAGGGAGAGGAAGCAACATTTGCAGTATTTGAAAAAATAAAAGTGCTTGGAGAAGGAGCCAATAAGTATGAAAAGCCTAAATTAAAACTACCGATTGATAGTTTGCAAATTGATAAAATTAATCTTGGACCACTTACGAACTATACTAAAGAATACGTAACTAGTAAATTGCGATTTAAACCAGGTATAACCATTGCATACGAGCAGCTTATCAAAGGTATTAATAATCTGAATGCTACTCAAAATTTTAGTGCCATTGATTATTCCTTGGATAAAGGAAACGACGGTAAAGACAATCTAAACTTAAACTTAGTTGAAAACCCTACTCAAACGTACTTGAAGTTTGGTTTACATTACGATGGCTTATTTAAAAGTGGGGTGTTAGTTAATTTAACACGCAAAAAAACATTGTTTAAAAATGATATTGCATCATTAGACATTGTTTTAGGGGATAATTTCAGGTATAATTTTGATTATTATGTTGAAAACGGTTATAACTTAAGTTTAGGATTTAAATCACAATTCAACCAGTTTAACCGTAATGTAGCTGCGGAATTAAGTGGATTGAATTTAGTTAATCTTGGGGTTACGTCTATCAATATGGATTATTCTGACCTTACCAATCAGTTGTATTTTCAATCCTTATTCGTGCAAAAATTTTTATTAGGTGCGGGAGTAGAATATAAAAATTTAAGAATCAAATCACCTACACTCGATAACTCTAATCAATTTATTGAAAAAAGTGACTATGGTAGTGTATTTGGTTATCTAAAGTACGACTCCTTTGATGACAAATACTTTCCAACCAAAGGCTGGTCATTCTCTAGCGATATACAATCGTACTTGCTTTCCTCTAATTACACTAAAAATTTCAATCCTTTTTCTATAGCTAAAGCTAATTTTGGAATTGCAGCTGCTGTATTTTCGCATGCGACTGTAAAGTTTGAAACCGAAGGTGGATTTTCTTTTGGAAGTGATAGTGTTCCCTACCTTAATTTTGTTTTAGGAGGCTATGGTTTTAATACGATCAATAATTTCAGGCATTTTTATGGATATGATTTTTTAAGCTTAGCGGGAAATAGTTATATCAAATCTTCTTTGAGCTTTGATTATGAAATATTCAAAAAGAATCATTTAAATGTTACAGCAAATTTTGCCAACATTGGAGATCGTATATTTGAAAGCGTTGATTGGATTTCAATCCCTAAATACTCGGGCTATGCGCTGGGTTATGGGTTAGAAACCGCTATTGGTCCAATTGAAATTAAGCACAGTTGGTCACCTGAAAATTCTAAAGGTTACACTTGGTTTAGTATAGGATTTATATTTTAAATTTATTTTTTATAAATAAAAATTCCGATATTTGTTATAATGAAAACGAAATGGACCGGTTTATTAGAATATCTGCAATTCCTTATCAAGAGAAATCCTGAATAGGTTACTTTTTTTTGATTTAGAATAGCAAAGTACAAAGCAATCTTGCTTGATTTAGTTACACTTAAAACAAAAAAAACATGCCATTATATCATAAACTAGGGACATTCCCTCAAAAAAGACATACACAGTTCGTAAAACCAAATGGGGGTTTTTACTACGAACAACTGTTTGGTACTGAAGGTTTCCACGGACATGCCTCGCTATCGTACCACGTTCATAGACCCACTCAGGTCAAAGAAATTTTAAATTCCTATTCAGTCGAGCCTAAAATAGCTATTGGTAAAAACATCAAGTCTTTGTTATTAAAAGGATTTGAATTAAAACCAGCCGACGATTTCCTAAAAAGCCGCAAAGCCATGTTAGTCAATAAAGACTGTACAATAGGACTTGCTGCACCACGAAAATCACTAACCGAATATTTTTATAAAAATGCCGATGCTGATGAAATGATTTTCATTCACAAAGGAAAAGGGAAATTGCGTACCATGCTAGGAAATATTCCTTTTGAGTACGGAGATTACCTGATTATTCCACGCGGAATCATTTACCAAATTCAGTTTGATACTGAAGATAATCGTCTGTTTTACGTCGAGTCGTTTGCGCCTTTTTATACTCCAAAACGTTATAAAAATGAGTCGGGACAGCATTTAGAACATTCCCCTTTTTGCGAACGCGATTTTATTTTGCCTACAGAATTAGAAACACACGACGAAAAAGGAGACTTTTTAATTAAAATCAAAAAAGAAGGCATGATGCATGAAGTGGTTTATGCCACGCATCCTTTTGACGTGATTGGTTGGGACGGCTATAATTTTCCATACGGATTTAGCATTCACAATTTCGAACCAATAACAGGGCGCGTACACCAACCGCCACCGGTGCATCAAACATTTGAAACGGCGACTTTTGTTGTTTGTTCGTTTGTGCCAAGGTTGTACGACTACCACCCAAAATCAGTTCCTGCGCCCTATAATCACAGTAATATTGACAGCGACGAAGTGTTGTATTATGTCGATGGTGATTTTATGAGCCGCAACAATATCGAGCAAGGACACATCACTTTACACCCAAAAGGAATTCCACACGGACCAGCACCGGGAGCAATGGAACGCAGTATAGGTCACACAGGTACTGAGGAATTGGCCGTTATGGTCGATACCTTCCGCCCGCTAATGGTTACTGAGGAAGCCATGGGATTGGACGATGGGCAATACTATAAATCTTGGGTGGAGTAATTTCCTTCTGAGCGAATTTGCAGTAGGAGCTATTTCCCGCTGTTCGCTATATCTTTATGTTTTTAAAGAAAAAACATAAAGGATGCCGCTACCATCAGGGCTAAAAATCAAATTTCAAAAAATCAATTCGGTTGCAACGATTAAATGATGCAACGATTAAACAAATAAATATCATGGCAAAAGAAGTAAAATCAGTAGAATACGGATTAGAAAAAATATTTGAAGGAGCACAAGATTTCCTTCCGTTATTAGGAACAGACTATGTAGAATTCTACGTAGGAAACGCAAAACAATCCGCTCATTATTACAAAACGGCTTTTGGTTACCAATCATTGGCGTATGCCGGATTAGAAACAGGAGTAAAGGACAGAACATCCTATGTGTTGAAGCAAGACAAAATTCGTATTGTTCTAACGACACCCTTAACGCAGGATTCTCCTATTCACGAACATCTTAAAAAACACGGTGACGGAGTTAAAGTAGCCGCTTTATGGGTTGAAGATGCAACATCAGCTTACGAAGAGACTATGAAACGTGGCGCACGCTCGTTCATGGAACCAACAGTGGAGAAAGACGAACATGGAGAAGTAGTTCGTTCTGGGATTTATACTTATGGAGAAACAGTACATATTTTTGTTGAGCGTAAAAACTACAATGGAATCTTTTTACCGGGTTATAAAGAGTGGAAATCTGATTACAATCCTGAAGCAACAGGTTTAAAATACATTGACCACATGGTTGGAAATGTAGGTTGGAACGAGATGAATACTTGGGTGAAGTTCTATGAAGAGGTTATGGGGTTTGTAAACTTCCTGTCTTTTGATGACAAGCAAATCACGACGGAGTATTCTGCCTTGATGAGTAAAGTAATGTCTAACGGAAACGGAAGAATTAAATTCCCAATCAACGAGCCAGCCGAAGGAAAGAAAAAATCACAAATAGAAGAATATTTAGACTTTTACGGAGGTCCAGGAATACAACATATCGCTATTGCTACAGATGACATTATTAAAACCGTAAGTCAGTTAAGAGCAAGAGGTGTGGAGTTTTTATCAGCACCGCCACATACCTACTACCAAGCTATTCCAGAACGATTGGGAGCGCACATGGGTATGATGAAAGAAGATATTAACGAAATAGAAAAATTAGCCATCATGGTAGATGCTGATGAAGATGGGTATTTATTGCAAATATTCACTAAACCAGTACAAGATAGACCAACCTTATTTTTTGAAATAATCCAAAGAATGGGTGCTAAAGGCTTTGGTGCCGGTAATTTTAAAGCTCTTTTTGAATCTATTGAGAGAGAACAGGAATTGCGAGGAACGCTATAAAAGACGCTTTTTTTTACATTATGTGAAAAAATAACCATTCAATTAGTTCGGAATTTATCAATGATTTGTTAAACTTTTTTTTTAGTTTTTAAATCTTGATTTGTTAGCTACCTTTGCACTCGCAAAATGGAAGGGGTGGTTTCCTTCCGATTTGATATAAATTTCATAATTTATAGTTTTTTGGTTAGTTAATAGCATAAAAACTCAGTCATTATTTGACTGAGTTTTTTTGTTTTAAT
>NZ_JAQWTM010000112.1 GCF_029242675.1 Flavobacterium sp. | reverse complement strand
AGATTTGTATTCAAATGTATTGACTTCGTCAATAGGTAAGGCGTCGAGCTCGCACCGAAATAGAATAGTTTTACCTGCTTCCTTTCCGTTATAAATTGCTACAATTCCCGTTGTTCCTATGTTCGTAATTAGTTCGTCAGGAGGATAGTTTTCAAGAAAAGAAATAATTCTTTTTGCAGTTTCGATTTCTTTTCCTGAAACTTCTGGATATTGATGTAATTCCTTTCGCAATAGCGTAAGAGTGGCTATGCGTTGGTTTAAATTTTCCATTTTGGATTATTTGATGAGACGCATTTCTAGGTATTTGTTAGTAAAACCTAGTTTTTCGTATAGTTTCTTCGCAGGATTATCTGGTTCGACGTGTAACGCAATATTTCCTTCTGCAATCGAAATGGCTTTTTGCATTAATTGTTTACCATAACCTTTACCACGATGGCTGTTGTCTACTGCAATGTATACCAAAATGTTCTCGGGAATAAAATCTTTCATCCCTGTATTATTCAAGATTACGATACCAACAATTTCATTTTCATCTATTCCTACGACAATATTTCCTCCTTTGTCAGGATGCATTACATAATCGATACATTTTAAAATATCTGCAATTTTATCGCCGTATTCCTCTAGGTGAGTGAATAAAAATTGAGCTATAACTCCGCTTGTGTATATTGGATCAGCACCTGTTGTTTGATTAATTATTTTGAATTCCATTTTGTTTTACTTTTTTGTTATAATGATAGATTGAAATTGTCAAGAATAAAATTAAAGAAACACTTAGTCCGTAAATATTAGCGTCTAAATGTTCGGGTAATTTTATTCCTAAAGGTAATTTATTTTTAGTAAGTATTAAAAAAATTGTAGTACTTCCTCCAATTAGCATGCTCCAAAAAGCAGCTACTGGATGGCTTTTTTTCCAAAAGAGCGCACCTATTACGGGGACAAAAAGTCCCGAAACCATAAAAGCATAAGAGTAGAGCATTAACTCTAATACATTTTGCATTTGTGAGGCCAACAAGATGGCAAATAAACCTACAGCTAATGTTACTATTTGTGATAGTCGTAATTCTTTTTTGTGTGTAAATTCTTTTTTAGAAAACTTAGAGATGATATCCGTAACAATATTTCCAGAGGCAGCCATCAAGCAGCTATCAGCCGTGGATAAAATTGCTGAGAAGTAAGAAGATAGCATTAAACCCAATAGTCCAACCGGAAGTATAGTTGCTAAAAGTACTGGTAAACCCATTTCGCTGTCCATCGTATTGGCGTCTGCTATACCCGTAAACATACCTTGAGAGGCTGCAACTTTGGCTAGCATTCCTAGAATTACTCCCATAAATGCCATGATGGGCCATTCAAAAACACCTGCGATTAGCCACGCTTTTTTAGCTTCTTTTTCTCCTTTACTAGCGTATATTCTTTGATATAACGTCATTCCAACGAACCAAATAGGAATTATAGTCACTGACCAATTCAAAATTTGATACCAATGCACATTAGTTAAGGAAAGGTATTTTGGGTCCAGCGTAGCCTTGATAGCCTCATAACCACCTACAGAATGATAGGCCATAGGAATTCCTATAAATACTAAACCGCCTATAAGGATGAGCCATTGTATAGTATCGGTGTAAATAACGGCTTTTAGTCCACCAATAGCGGTATAAACCACAGCGATAAGTCCCATAACAATTAAAGCGGTCTGCAAATTCAAGCCATCGATTGTAGCCGAAGCTAATTTGGCTCCAGCCAAAACTTGCGAGCTAGTGAATCCTACGTATCCTATAGCAGAAATAATTCCGGCAAGCAATGCCACTTTAGGATTGTAAAAATGATTGAATATTTGCGGAAATGTAAAAAACTTAAACTTATGTCCTAAGTGACTTACTTTAGGAATTAAAAAAACGGCACTCAACCAAGCACCCAAAAGTCCTGTAAATAGCATCCACGACCCCGATAATCCCATCGTAAAACCAAGGCCACCAAGACCGATAGAAAAACCACCACCAACGTCAGTAGCTACTACCGATAGCCCGATGTGCCAGCTGCTCATGTTCCGACCGCTGACATAAAAGTCCTCGGCAGTTTTGTTTTTATTAAAGAAATATAGCCCTACGCCAAGCATAGCAAGCATATAAACAACAAAGATTAGATAATCTATCCAGTGCATTTTTATTTCATTATTGATTATTAGTAGCCTGTAAATGGAATTTTTCCAAAAGGCAAAGATGCAGCGAACTACAAATACGGTAACTGTTAGTAGGATTGCAAGATTTTGTAATCCAAGTCAGGTTTATATGAAACGATTAAAAAAATCATTTTTGATACAAAAATCCTGTAATTGAGTGCAAATGTAGCTAAAAATTATCAAAAAATTAGTAAAAAGGCCTTTAAGCTGATTTTACACTATTTGAGAGGTGTTGATCTTCAAGCTAACTTTAATTTTTGAAATGCTGCTAAACGTCTTATTTTTAGAATAGTAATAAATTTGTGTTCGTGTGTTTTTGGTATATTAAAATTTATTATTTTTAATAAAAATTATCTCACATGCTCGTTAAAGTTTTTGGAAGCGCTGTTTTTGGAGTGGAAGCCACAACAATTACTGTAGAAGTAAATATTGACAAAGGAATTGGTTATCATCTAGTTGGCTTGCCTGACAATGCCATCAAAGAGAGTAGCTATCGAATTGCCGCTGCACTCAAGAATAATGGGTACGCGATGCCGGGCAAAAAGATTACTATCAATATGGCACCTGCTGATTTGCGCAAAGAAGGATCAGCATATGACCTTACATTAGCCATTGGTGTTTTGGTCGCCTCTCAGCAAATAACTGCTGTAGATCATGACAAGTACATCATAATGGGAGAGCTTTCTCTCGACGGAAGTTTACAGCCTATTCGTGGTGCCTTACCTATTGCCATTAAAGCCAAGGAAGAAGGTTTTAAAGGTTTTTTTCTACCAAAGCAAAATGTAAAAGAAGCCGCAATCGTTGCTGGACTGGATGTGTACGGCGTGGAGAATGTGCAAGAAGTCATTGATTTCCTGGAAGGCAAAGGCAATCTAGAACCAACAACGATAGACACGAGAGCCGAATTTTACAAAGATTTAGACTTTCCAGAATTTGATTTTAGTGATG
>NZ_JAQWTM010000332.1 GCF_029242675.1 Flavobacterium sp. | reverse complement strand
ATGTAATTGTACTTGGATTTTATTTGAACGCGGATGACATGGATTTAGCGGATTTACTGATTATGTGCATCCTATCAATTGTTCCTCTTATATATAATGTAATTGTGTTTGGATATATTGGAACGCGGATGACACGGATTTAGCGGATTTTCCACTTAAAATTAGCTCCATATAATAAATACACAATATGTAATGGTTGTAATTGTGTTTGTCCATATTGGAACGCGGATGACACGGATTTGGCGAATTTACTGCTTATATGTATTCTATCAATTGTTCCTCTTATGTATAATGTAATTGGATTTGGATTTTATCGGAACGCGGATGACGCGGATTTGGAGGATTTACTGTTTATATGTATTCTATCAGTTGTTACTCTTATATATAATGTATTTGGATTTGGAATTTATTGGAACGCGGATGACGCGGATAACACGGATTTACTGTTTATGTGTATTCTATCAATTGTGCCTCTTATATATAATGTTATTGTATTTGGATTTTATTGGAACGCGGATGACGCGGATTTGGAGGATTTACTGTTTATGTACATCCTATCAATTGTTCCTCTTGTGTATATTGTAATTGTATTTGGATTATATTAGAACGCGGATAACACAGATTTTGGCGGATTTACCATTTATGTGTACTCTATCAATTGTTCCTCTTATATATAATGTAATTGTTTTTGGATATATTGGAACGCGGATGACACGGATTTAGCGGATTTTCCACTTAAAATTAGCTCCATATAATAAATACACAATATGTAATGGTTGTAATTGTGTTTGTCCATATTGGAACGCGGATGACACGGATTTGGCGGATTTACTGTTTATATGTATTCTACTTCTTGCTATTCTTATATATACTGTCATTGTAATTGGATTCTATTGGCGCGCAGATGACGCAGATTTCTACATATTCACTACTGAAGTGTATTCTTCGGTTATGATCACACTTATTTGTTCCTTTTACATTATGGAAAGAATAAAGTAGATTGCAAGAATGAATTAGAGCTGTTCGTCTGTTAAACAGATTACCACTTACACCACTACTCTCCTAGCCCTGATAGCAGTGGAAATCCTTTTATGGGGATTTTTATCCCCGTAAAAGATTGAAACGAATAGCAGGAAATAGCTCCAAAAAGCAACCCTTTTCTACCAGCATCAAAACCACATTTAACATACTGCATCGTAACCTAATAATAATGAAACAATCCACACATATATATTGGATGTGTTTTTGTAATGGTTTATATTTGCATTCTTAAATTACTAAACAATGATCAAGATTACTTTACCCGATGGGTCAATTAGAGAGTACGCAGCAGATGTGACTCCGATGGAAGTGGCTAAAAGCATTAGCGAAGGTTTTGCTAGAAACGTGATTTCGGCATCATTTAATGGTACCATCATTGAAACGACCACTCCTTTGACAACGGATGGTAGTCTTGTTTTATATACTTGGACTGACGAAGGTGGAAAGAAAGCTTTTTGGCATTCGACTTCGCACGTAATGGCTCAAGTTTTAGAGGAAATGTATCCTGGTATTAAATTGACTCTTGGACCTGCCATAGCCAATGGGTTTTATTATGACGTAGATTTTGAAGATCAAAAAATAACGGAAGCAGATTTTAAGAAAATTGAAGATCGTGTACTTGAAATTTCACGCGGTAAGCATGAATTTAATTTGCGCCCGGTATCTAAAGCGGAAGCTCTAGAAATATATAAAGACAATGTTTATAAAACAGAGCTGATTTCCAACCTTGAGGATGGTACGATTACTTTTTGTGATCACGATACCTTTACTGATTTATGTCGCGGTGGCCATATTCCGAATACCGGAATTATCAAAGCCATGAAAGTAATGAGCGTTGCGGGAGCCTACTGGAGAGGAGACGAAAAAAACAAGCAATTGACCCGTGTTTACGGAACTTCGTTTCCTAAGCAAAAAGACTTAACTGAATATTTACTTTTGCTTGAAGAAGCAAAACGTAGAGACCATAGAAAACTTGGTAAGGAGTTAGAATTGTTTGCTTTTTCTCAAAAAGTGGGTCAAGGTTTGCCGTTATGGTTACCAAAAGGAGCCGCGTTGAGAGAACGTTTAGAGCAATTCTTGAAAAAAGCACAAAAGAAAGCAGGCTACGAGCAAGTGGTTACACCACATATTGGTCAAAAGGAATTATACGTAACTTCAGGACATTATGCTAAATACGGTGCAGATAGTTTCCAACCTATAAGCACACCACATGAAGGAGAAGAGTTTTTATTGAAACCAATGAACTGCCCTCACCACTGTGAAATCTACAATGTAAGACCGTGGTCATATAAAGATTTACCTAAGCGTTATGCTGAATTTGGTACTGTTTACCGATACGAGCAAAGTGGAGAATTACATGGTTTAACCCGTGTACGTGGATTTACTCAGGATGACGCGCATATATTTTGTACTCCAGAACAACTGGATGAAGAGTTCAAAAAAGTAATTGACTTGGTCCTTTATGTATTTGGTTCCTTGGGATTTGAAAACTTTACTGCTCAAATTTCATTAAGAGACAAAGAGAATAGAGAAAAATACATTGGTACTGACGAAAACTGGGAGAAAGCAGAAAACGCAATTATCAATGCTGCAGCAGATAAAGGATTAAACACAGTAATTGAGTATGGTGAAGCTGCTTTTTACGGTCCTAAGTTGGATTTCATGGTGAAAGATGCTTTGGGAAGACAATGGCAGTTAGGTACGATTCAGGTAGATTACAACTTACCAGAACGTTTTGATTTAACATACAAAGGATCAGACAATGAATTGCATCGACCTGTGATGATTCACAGAGCGCCATTTGGCTCTATGGAACGTTTCATTGCTATCTTACTAGAACACACAGCAGGAAATTTCCCACTATGGTTAATGCCAGAACAGGCTATTATCTTGTCTTTGAGTGAGAAATATGAAATATATGCCAAAAAAGTTTTAGATTTGCTAGAAAATCACGAAATTCGCGGGCTCATTGACAACCGTAGTGAAACTATTGGTAAAAAGATTAGGGATGCCGAAATGCAAAAAATCCCTTTTATGCTGATTGTAGGTGAAGAAGAAGAGAAAAATGGAACCATATCTATCCGTAGACATGGCCAAGAAGGCAAAGGCAATATTACCGTTACCATAGAAGAATTCGCTGCTATAGTGGATGAAGAGATCAAAAAAACATTAAAAGTATTTACAGTTTAACTTAAATTATAAAGTCATAGCAATAAGAAGCAACAGAGGTTATCAACCTCGCGTAGAAAAAAAGGATGCCCACAGAATAAACAATCTTATTCGTGGAGTGCAAGAAGTACGTCTTGTAGGTGAAAACATAGAGCCCGGAGTTTTTAAACTTTCGGAAGCTTTACGTTTAGCGGATCAATTTGAACTAGATTTAGTTGAAATTTCACCAAATGCTGAGCCGCCAGTTTGTAAAATCATGGATTACAAGAAATTTGTTTACGAGCAAAAGAAACGTGATAAAATCCTGAAAGCTAAATCTACACAGGTTACTGTTAAGGAGATTCGTTTTGGACCTCAAACAGATGAGCATGATTACGAATTTAAAAGAAAGAATGCTGAGAAATTCTTGAAAGAGGGTGCTAAATTAAAAGCATTCGTTTTCTTTAAAGGTCGTTCTATCATTTATAAAGATCAAGGGCAAATCTTATTGTTAAGATTAGCAACTGATTTAGAAGAATATGGTAAAGTAGAAGCAATGCCAGTTCTTGAAGGAAAGAGAATGATTATGTTCATTGCTCCTAAGAAGAAGAAATAATTAAGTCCAAAGTCGAAAGTTGTATTGTCTAAAGTTTATACGTTATGACTATAAGACTTTCGACTTTAAGACTAAAAGATAAGTAAGTAAGAATAAATTAAAACACTAGGAAAAAATGCCTAAAATGAAAACCAAATCTAGCGCCAAGAAACGTTTTAAAGTTACTGGTTCTGGAAAGATTAAAAGAAAGCATGCTTTTAAAAGTCACATCTTGACTAAAAAATCTAAAAAACGTAAATTAGCTTTGACACACTCAGCGTTAGTTCACAAAACAGATATGAAAAGTATCAAACAACAATTAAGAATTATCTAAATTAGTAATCAGTCGTCAGTATTTAGTAGGCAGTTAGTACTGAACACTAAAACCTGAAAACTGAACACTTTTTTAAATTCTTTAGGTTAAAACAATTTAAAAATAACCTTGGAGTACGGCCATTAAGCGCTTTTGATTCAATTCAAGCCGCCTGCTACAAAAACACATAAAAATTATGCCAAGATCGGTAAATTCAGTTGCTAAAAGAGCAAGAAGAAAAAAAATAATGAAGCAAGCCAAAGGTTTCTTTGGTAGACGTAAAAACGTT
>NZ_JAQWTM010000286.1 GCF_029242675.1 Flavobacterium sp. | reverse complement strand
TAAATCCAATATAAATAGTACTACATTTCATTGTTGACATTTTTTTTATTCGTCCAAAGAGTCGGAGTATGCTATGTTTCGTTTCGAGAGCATAAAAGGTTAGTGTTTAGCAAAAACAAGGTTTTATCAAATAAATACTATCCGCCGCGGCGGATGGAGATTTTTTGATAAACCCGTAGGGCTTGACCTTTTTTTTGCGTTAAAAACACTAGTATACCTTTGCTCTTGAAATGGGACAATTAGCATACTGGCTTTTGAATACAGATAGGATGGAAGCAAGGTGGTCCTGCCTGTTATGTGTGATGGTAAAGAAAGACGGTAATCGACTAAAAGTACTGTTTGATGGTACTAATCAGCTTATAGTTTGAAGTAATATTATGGCTGAAAAAGCCATGGAGAAGGATCTTGAAAATTATACGTAGTTAGTGACTTTAATTTTCAAGATTCTTTTACTGCGTATCCTTTAAGCTCTTTTATACTGTAGCATAGCGAAGGTATAAATGTGCTTTGAGGATCTGAATGGGTTGCAAAATAATTGATGTATAAATCGCTGCTTCAGAATATATAATTTTCATAGTAAGATTTTGAACCATGTTTTGAATTTTATTTAAATGGCCATCTAAGGACAAATAATACCATTGATGATCAGTTGAATAGGTGAAGTATGCTAAGTATATACTTTAGAGTAAAATAATTGAAATAGGGCTGTTTAGCGCATTGTGTTTTACATAAAAGGATAGATGAATGGTTTTCTATTTGCAGAAAATTACCTGTAAGATAAACAGCTATTTGAGAATGAAAATTAAAAGGATTTATTGTTTAAATTTTTAATAAATGGAGATTATGAATGACATGATAACAAAAGAAGATTTAAGGCAGTTTGGTTTGGAATTATTGGGCAATATTGGGACTTTAATTACCCAGACTAAGGAAGGTTATGGTGATGTAATTGATCAAGAATGGATCAAAAGTAAGCAAGTGAGAAAATTGATGAATATGTCACCAGGATCTGTTCAAAACCTACGGGTAACTGAAAAGGTACGTTTTAAGAAAATAGTCGGCTCATACTACTATAATAAGGCTGATCTTCTAAAACTTTTCACAGATGAAAGAAGCAAATAAACTTAAAGAAGATCGGTTGATGAATTCTTTGCTAATTTATATGGAAGATCCTAGACTAAACGTTTGGCATTTCGCTCTATTACTTGCTATAATTAGTTTAGGCTATAAGCAAGGACAAATGCAAAATATTAAAGTGAGTCGAAGTAAAATCATGGCACTTTCTCATATTAATACAATACCGACTTATCATAAATATTTCAAACAATTACAGAATTTAGGATACATCGAATATTTTCCTTCGTACCATCCCGGTGTTAGAAGTGAAGTCTATTTGAAAGGTAAAAAGGTTGCTCCATGATGGTAGCAACCTTTTTTTGTGATATGAATCAATATGTTCTAGGAGTCTTTATCTCTAGTTAATAAACAGTATTTGCTTTGATTTCAAGAAAGGTTATACTTTTGCTTGATCTTTTTTATTTCCTTCTCTAATCTGGTGAGGATGGCTAGATCTGATTCACACATTACAGGATCCGTTTTATTTATCCGCTTATT
>NZ_JAQWTM010000076.1 GCF_029242675.1 Flavobacterium sp. | reverse complement strand
AATTGAGTTGAAGTTTTCAGGTTTAGGAACATCCATATTGTCTGCCTTTACCTTTTTAATAATTCCAACTGCAATAGGATGTTCCGAACTTTGTTCTAAGGCACTTGCTAAACGCAAGATTTCAGATACAGCATAAGAATCGTTAACGGATTCAATACGAGTTACACCAAAATCACCTTTAGTTAATGTTCCTGTTTTATCAAATAATATAGCTGATATTTTTCGTGATTCTTCAAAGGCAGTTCTATTCCTAATTAACAAACCGTTTTGTGCAGAAACCGCAGTTGAAATAGCAACTACTAAAGGTATTGCAAGACCTAATGCATGTGGACAAGCAATAACCATTACCGTTACCATACGTTCTAGTGCATAAACAAATGGAAAGCCTAAAATTAACCAAACTGCAAGTGTTCCAAAACCAATAACCAAAGCTCCGTATGTTAACCATTTCGCAGCTCTATCAGAAAGGTTTTGCATTTTTGATTTGGTACGTTGCGCCTCATCAACCATTTTAATTACCTTGTTAAGATAACTGTCCTTTCCAGTATGCACTACTTTTACTTTTAAGGTACTGTTTCCATTAATAGAACCACCTATAACTTTATCATCTAATCCTTTTTTTACAGGTTTAGATTCTCCAGTAAGCATCGACTCGTTTAAATAGCTAGAACCTTCTGTTATGGAACCATCTGCTGGTACTTTTTCACCAGGTTTTATTAAGATGATATCGTCTTTTACAAGGCTATCTAAACTCACGTCTTCAATTTTATCTCCAACAACTTTATGCGCTTCGGAAGGAAGCATGCTTACCAATAGTTGCAAGGCTTTTGAGGCACCCAAGACAGATTTCATTTCCAACCAATGACCCAAGAGCATAATAACAATAAGGGTGCTTAATTCCCAGAAAAAATCTTCGCCTTTAAGCCCGAAAACAGTTGCTGTACTATAAAAATAAGCGACACTTATTGCCATAGAAATCAAGGTCATCATACCAGGTCCTTTGGCTTTTATTTCATTAACAAACCCTTTCAGAAAGGGCCATCCACCCCAAAAATATACAAAAGAGGAAAGAGCAAACAATATATAAGGATTGCCAGGCAATAAATAATCATAACCAAAAAAACCCTGTATCATTGGCGATAAGAATAGGATAGGAATACTTACAATTGTACATACCAAAAATCGTTTTCTAAAATCTTTTACCATCATTTTATGATGGTCGTGTCCTGCCATTCCCATAGGTGAATTTACATCATGACCGGAATGACCTTCGCTTCCATGATCCATTTTGGAGTGGTCTTCTGTTTTATGATTCATTTTAGAATGATCCATTTTTTGGTTTTCGTGCTCTTTATGATTTTCCATATTGTAGTTATTTAGTTATTGTTATCTGGATATTTTAGATTAAGTTTTTTTAAATGTTCTGTTAGTATTTTTGCTACTTGATAATTACGATACCATTTTTTGTTTGCAGGTATTATATTCCAATCAGGGTTATCACAATTATTAATTATGCTATTGTAAGCGGTTTGATACTTATCCCATAATTTAGCCGCATTAGTATCTTCTTTGCTATATTTCCAACGCTTATGAGGTTTGGTTAATCTTTCTTGAATTCTATTTTCTTGTTCTTCTTTTGATATATGTAAAAAAATTTTGATTACTGTAATGTTGTTTTGCTCTAAATG
Organism: Flavobacterium sp.; assembly: GCF_029242675.1. Lineage (GTDB taxonomy): Bacteria > Bacteroidota > Bacteroidia > Flavobacteriales > Flavobacteriaceae > Flavobacterium. The sequence continues at coordinate 12,128 of NZ_JAQWTM010000076.1, read as the reverse complement.
TTCCTCTAGACTTTTAATAAACTTACAGCGATGCAATATCATATTATCAGAATTTGTGTTTTCTATTATTGGCATAATTATATCTTCATAGTAGGAACGATTGAAAATCTGAATTATCCCTTTTGGTGGAATATGTGGATATATTCGCCATAAGAAGTCATGATTTAATTCTTCTTCAGTTGGTTTCTTAAAAGATTTCACTTGTACACCTTGTGGATTCATGCTACTAAAAACGTGTCTTATTGTACCATCTTTACCAGAAGTGTCCATACCTTGTAATATTATAAGCAAGCCAAACCTTCCGTCTGCATAAAACTTGTTTTGAAGTTCAAAAAGTTCTTTTCGCATCTTTTTTAATGCCTCTTTTATCTCTTCTTTAGAAAGATTTTTTATAGGTTCAACAGAAATATTATTTAGATTATTCATGTTACTGTTTTATTGTAAGTTTTTGTATCATTTCTTCATTTAAACTTTCACTATATACACCGTAAGCATCTACCAATAGCCCTTTCATTCCGCCTTTAGATGATATTGCATATAAAATACTATTATCGTCCGTACTACTCATTCCCTCAAATCGATAAAACGCATCAATTTCAAAATCTTCTGGATGAATTTCAATTTTAAGTGAAGTACATTTTATGCAATCATGATTCAAATTGAAGTCGTAGGTGTACCCTTTACTTATTAAATCGTTTATTGCTTCTGAAAGAGTGTCGTAATGTTTCATTTTTTATTATTTATAGTCCATTGTGAAGTAACTGCCATCCTTTTCGATAAATTTTTGAAAGGAAAGCAATCCTTTTGCATTTAATTTTTCAGTTAACGTATAATTCAATTGTTTTACTCTAATACCAAACGCATATGCTTTGATACTTATTTTTGACTTTATGCTTAAATTGTTATCATTAATTTCTTTTTTTCTATCGTAAATTTTGATGGTACTCTTTGAACCAAAAAAATTCATCAATCCTGAATCAAAACTTATGTCTAAATCAACATTCTTTAGTTTTTCGATATTGTACAATTCTTTAAAATTTGTTGATTTTGTACTGATTTCGGTTTCTTTTGATTTTGGATTTGCAAACGGAAAAACAAATAAAACAATACTAAACTTTTCTGGTTCGCATTTATATGTTGTAGTGTATTTTTCTTTTAGTAATTTATTTTTATCATATAAAGTGGTTGTTACTTTTATTTCATAATAATCCTTTTTTTTAGTGATTTTTCCAGCTTCAAAAAGTTGCTTATTTAACAAATCGCCTTTATCATTATAATTCTCTCTTACGATAGTTCTACCATCTATTTGTTCTAAAAACATGTTGTTTTGAGATTTTGCACTTGTACAAATAAACAATATGAAAAGACATAAATAGGATAGAATGGATTTGGTATTACAATTATATTTTTTTTTAATATTTGACATTTTTTATAAATTATTTAATAGATATTCAACCCTTTCTAAAGGAGGTAAAACAGGAATAAAGACAATCGAAAAACCTAAATTTATATATACATCAATTATTAACTGATGAATATTTTTTTGGTCCTCTTCATTTTCTGTTCTCGCATAATCTTTTGTAAAAGGCAACCTATCTAAAATGAAAATTTTTTTATATGAAACTTCTTTTATTGCATTTATCAATTTTTCATCATAATCTAATTTCAAGAATTGATAATAAGCTAAAGCATCTGGAATTGCTCTATCTAAAAAAACAATATCCTTTTCTTTAAGTGAAGCTTCTTGTTCCATTTGCATATCTAAAACACCTAATTGAAATTTTCTTTTATTACTCCTAATTTCTTCAATAGTATGTCCTTCATCATGCATTGTATCAATGTAATGTCTAGCATGTTCTATTGTAGTACTATATCCTTGTTTTTGAAGTAAATCAATTATTGTAGTTTTACCTGTGCTTGGACCACCAGTGATAACATACCAGTTTGTCTGTTTTGTTTTGTTCATCCTATTAAAATTGTTTCAACATTATATTTCTTCAATACTGTACAATTGAGGTATTTCTGCATCCCAACCGTAACTTTCTTTTATCCCTTTTTGCAATGCCACAGCACCTTCGTTCTCACCATGTACTATAAAAATTCTTTCTGGTTTTTTCTTTATTTTACTCATCCAATCTATTAGTTCTGTATGGTCTGCATGAGCCGATAAACCTTCAATTTCTGCCACTTTCATATTAAATGGCACCCATTTTCCATAAACTTTTAATTCTTTAGAGCCTTCTAATAATTTTCTGCCACGAGTTCCTTCAGCTTGGTATCCAACAAAAAGCAAGGTGTTGTTAGGGTTTTGCGATTGTGTTTCAAGATAGTTGAGCATTCTTCCTCCTGTAAGCATTCCGCTTCCTGCTATTACAATTTTTGGTTTATTATCAGCCCGTAATTCCATTGTTTCATGATAACTACTCACAACAGTGAAGTTAGCACACATTTCATCACATTCATTGTCTTTTAATTTATGCCAATCTCTTGTTCTGTGAAATAGTTCCAAAACATTAGCTCCCATTGGACTATCCATAATCATTTGAACTTTTGGTATTTTATTTTCTTTGAGTAATCTCCAAAAAATGAACATCATTAGTTGCGCTCTTTCTACTGAAAAGCTTGGAATGAATAAACTACCACCATTGTTAATGGTTTCATTTACTAATTTTTCAATTTGTGGAATAGCTTCTATTTCATCTGGGTGAAATCTTCCACCGTATGTTGATTCTATGAAAAGGACATCTGCCTTTTTTGGTTTCAAAGGTGGATACAATAGTAAATCATTTGTTCTACCAATATCTCCTGAAAATACCACCCGTTTTCCGTGTACATCCAATTCTATAAATGTTGCACCTAAAATATGTCCGTTATATTGAAATCGAGCTTTGATACCATCAAATAGTGGAATCCATTGTGATTGAGGTATCGCTTTAAAGTGAGGTATGGTATTCTCTACATCTTTTAAATCGTATAGCGGTTCAGCTGGGGTGTGTTTTGAATAACCTTCCTTATTGGCACGTTGGGCTTCTTGCTCTTGTATTTTTGCACTATCATTAAGTATGATTTTTGCAATATCTAATGTGGGATTAGTTCCATAAATTGTACCTTTAAAACCTTGTTTAACTAATCTTGGAAGATAACCCGTATGATCCATGTGACCATGAGTTAGTAATACTATATCAATATCTGATACTTCAACTGGTGGATATTCCCAATTTTTTAAACGTAGCTCTTTTATTCCTTGAAAAAGGCCACAATCAATCAGTATTTTTTTTTCTCCTGTGTCCACTAAATATTTAGAGCCGGTTACTGTACCAGCTGCTCCTAAAAAGTGAATATTAATTTTATTATTTTTCATTTGTTAATATTATTTAATGGTTATTACATAGTTCCTTTGAATCGTCTAAAATGTTTTTATGCCTTTCTTTTGGTATGCCGATTTGGTCTAAAATAGTTGGGTTTTCATGAATTTCTTTACAGAGCACCATTCCATTGTCTAATAATTTTGTTTTTTCGCTTTTTGTTATGGTTGTTAAAGCAGTTAGTGGGTGAAGTCCTGATTTGTCTATTCTTTCCTTAAGGCCATTTCCCGAAGGGTAATCCCAACTTGCAAGGCCTAAACCTACACAAGTACCATATTGAATCGCATCAGTTGTGAATCTAGTGTTTGTATAAACCCATCCTTTGTGAAGTTTTGTATTGTGACCTGGTTGTTTTTTCCATTGTTTTTCTACATCTAAAAATCTCGAATGTATGTATAATGGAATTTTTACATTGCAAAACCTGCCTTGGTCACTATGGTATTTGCATTCAATCATATAATGGTTGTTATCTTTTTGAGCTATGACATCTATCTCATGCTGCACACAATTACCTTGAACAATCACACCAACTTCTGATGTGAAACCTTCATGTTCCATTAGCTTACCAACTAATTTTTCAAAAGGAAATCCTGAAGGACCTAATTCCATCAAAGCTTTTTTTAATTTATACCTTGAAGCACTTACTGTTGATTTACCTTTAAGCATTTTAAAAGCCATCTTGTAGATTTGCTTGGTTGTCATGCCATCTTTAAGGTTGCTTTGAATTTCATCGGAAATTTTAAGAATAAGCGGCTCATCAGTTTTTGCTCGTCTTAATGAATTTTGTATCTTATCTAAATCAAATGCTTCAATTTCTCCAGAATATTTTACTATGTTGATAATATTTTTCATTTTGAAATATGTATTATTGTTACAGGAAATGTGGAATAATCGGGAACATTCCTTAAGTTTAAAAAGTGAATTTTAGAATTATATAGTTTGGTCATTTCAATACAATGTTCTGCTACTTAGTGCCGTTTTCAGAAAATCTATATAGGTACTAATATGTTTTTTATTTTAATTATTATTTAAAACAATTATATTTACTTCATTTCCAGAAATTTTTTGCTTCTCAAAACAATCTAGATTATAAACAGTGGTTTCAGCAATGTTAGTTAAAGCGGTTTCTGTTAAAAAGGCTTGATGACTTGTTATTAATACATTATTAAAAGTCATAAGTCGAGCAATTACATCATCCTGTAATATATCTTCAGAATGGTCTTCAAAGAACAGTCCTTCTTCTTCTTCATAAACATCCATTCCGAAATAGCCAATCTTTTTAGTTTTCAGTCCATCTATAACTGCTTTTGTATCAATTAATCCACCACGACTGGTGTTGATGAGCATCACACCTTGTTTCATGAGTGAAATATGTTGCTTGTTAATCAAATATTTGCTTGAAGGTGTTAATGGTAAATGCAAACTAATAATATCAGATTGCTTACAAATTGTTTCGCAATCTGTATATTGAACTCCATATAAATGTATTAAGTTTTTATCTGCAACTATATCTTGAGCCAGTATTTTACAACCAAAACCATCAAGAATTTTAACCATAACTGCTCCAATTTTGCCAGTTCCTATTATACCAACCGTTTTTCCATTAAGGTCAAAACCTGTTAGTCCATTTAATGAAAAATTTTGTTCGTGAACTCTATTATTGGCTTTAATTAATTTTCTGTTTAAAGCTAATATTAAAGCAATGGCATGTTCAGCAATGGCATATGGAGAATAGGCGGGAACCCGTGAAATCTGAATTCCCAATTCGGTCGCTTTTTCTAATGCTACATTGTTATACCCAGCAGTACGTAGCGCAATGTATTTAATACCTAAAGCACTTAATTTTTCAATAACATGCGCCGAGGCATCGTCGCTCGTAAATAGACTGATGGCTATAGAACCTGTAGCGAGTATGACGGTATCTTCAGTCAGCCGATTTTCAAGCAATTTTAATTGATGTTTGCCATTATTGGCTTTGATAAGATATTGCTCTTCAAATTTATGTGTGCTGAATATTGTTGTTTTCATTATATTTCCGTTTTTGTAAACCAAATATTATTAAGAGGTCTTTAATTCTTTATTTTTAATAAGGGTTTAAACATTTTTAAAAAGTATTTTTGTATATATGCTACTCAACTTAAACTTCATTTTTTTATTATTATATAACTAAATGCTTTTTGATTATCCTATGTTTAGGTTGATTACATTTTTTTTCATCATTACAATCGCATAAAAATAAATTATCTTTTTTTAATTGAAATGGTTCTGTGCTTTTAGCTACCAAACGATTCATAATCAATCGAGAAATAAAATAACAAATTGAAGACTCCGCTCCCTGATTAATATTTATATGACCCCTTTCCAAACCATCATAACAAGCACCATTTACTGGGTTGTACATAATTTGATTAAGATGATTATTGCCAAGAAACCAGCTAAAGGCAATTTGCAATTGTTCTTTGTATTTACTTTTTTGTGTTACTTCAAAAAATAGTTCCAAGGTAAAAATGGTATATGCGATTTCTATAGGCTGTTCTCCATAAAAAGTACGTTGATTGCGTTTATGGAACCAACCATTATTAGATATTACTTGGATTTTGCCTTTCATAAAATAATGCGACAACAAGAAATCAAAGGTTATTTCTGCTATTTCTTTATATTTTTTATTTCCTAAAATTAAATAGGCATACATCATTGCTTCTGGAACCACACTGTTGGCATAGGTAAGATAATCTTCATACCAATTCCAATCTGGCTCTGAAGTAAGCTCGTAATAACGCATTAATTTATCTACCAGTTGTTGTGTGATTTTTTCAATATCAGTATTTGAAGTTTTATGAAAATAATAGAGCCCTTTTAAAGCAAAACTAATAGCTCTGGGCGAAGTAAAGTTTGCAATGTTTGGTAATGCTTTTTGAAAACATTTTTCTGCCTTTTTGGTAATAGCTATTGGTAAAAATTGACTATTTGAAAATACATAACCTAAACACCATAAAGCGCGACCATTAGCATCTTCTAGATTAACTTCTAGATTTTGAGAGGATAATTTTTGGTCAAAATCTACATAATTTTGAAACCACCCATTATCTTGCTGTACACTATCTATAAAATCCAGATAAGTTGTAATCAACTTTAATGTTTGTTTGTCTTTATGTGATTTATAATACATTGTCATAGCAATCAATGCTCTGGCATTGTCATCAAGAGTATAGCCCGAACTTGGGTCAGGTGTGCTATAGTCTGAAAACTGTAACATGCCAAAATCGGTAGTAAGTTCTTGAATATGCTTTGGGTTTATTGCAGGAAGTTGGTAGCTTAAATCTTCCTCTTTATTAGTCACTTCTCCAAACACTTTGCCGTATCCAATGGCAACGTTTTGCCAACTGGTAGCACGCATTTTGGAAAAAGCATTTTTGCCCATATTTACTCTTTCCTCTTTATTTTCAATTAAATAGAGAATAGCTTTTTGAAACTGTGCGGGATCATGAAAGCCCTGTAGTAATATTCCGTTTGACCCATCAATTAACTCATTTGCATGTGGAATCGGTGTTGATATCACCGGACAACCTGTGCTCATCGCATATACAAATGTTCCACTTACTGCTTGATTTGGGTCTTTAGAAGAAAATAGGTATATATCTGTTGAATTAAGATATTCCATCAGTTCTTGAAGTTCTAGGTATTTATTAATGAACTTTACATTGCTCTGAAGACCGAGTTTATCTACAATAGAAATTAATTTTTCACGATATTGTTCCCCCTCTTTTTTAAAGACCTCGGGGTGGGTTTTGCCCAAAATCAAAAATAGTACATTAGTATGTTCTTTTACAATTTCTGGCAGTGCATAAAGCACCGTTTCAATATTTTTGTTCTCGCTGATTAGCCCAAAGGAGGACAAGACAATTTTTTCTTGAAAATCAAATTTTTCCTTTAGAGCCATCTTATCTTTCCATAAAACAATGTGCGTACCATGAGGAATTACTTTAATTTTTTCTGAAGAAATCCCATATTCATCGATTAATATTTTTTGGGAGTTATGGGTTTGTACTATTAATTTTTCTGAAAAATTATTTATAGCCTCAATTATATTTTTCCTTTTGCTATCTGGATTGGGCAATACCGTGTGGAAAACCGTAACTAATGGTTTGTTTACGGCCAGCATAAATGACAAAATATGTTCTCCATAGTCACCTCCAAAAAGCCCAAACTCATGCTGTATACAAACCATTCCTACATCATTCCGTTCATTTATAACATTGGCTATTCTTCTATATTCGGTCAAAGTAGGAGTGTACAATATATCTGTAATATCATCTCTGTCTTTACATCGTTCCATATCATTTTCCAAAGCATATATTTCCACAGGCAGCGTACAGCCATAGATGTTGCTCAAGGCATTGGAAAGATCCTGCGAAAAGGTCGCAATGCCGCACTCCCTGGGTGGAAAGGAGGAAATGAGTATCATTTTTAGATTTGCGTCCATAATTTAGTTTTTTATGTAATAGGTTTTGTTACTTTAATTCAGTTATTACTTATTGATGTCTTGTTTGGTTTATCTTACTGTGAAGGATGCTTTTTTAATTCATCCAATAATTGTTTTAAGCTTAATTTGGCTACAGCAATATGTTTATCTGCTGCCCCATAATAGATATAGAGATCATCATCAAATAAAGCGGTTCCTGTAGGGAATACCACGTGGTTTACCACACCATTTAATTCCCATTCCGCTTCTGGGGAAAATATGGGATAAGGTAAGCGGGCTATTACTTTTTTAGGGTTATTGATATCTAAAAGAGCAGCGGCGGCATGATAGGTTTTTCCGATGTTGGTTTCACAAACACCATGGTAGATCATTAGCCAACCGTCTTCTGTTTCAATGGGTGGGCAACCTGCCCCGAGATAGTTTACTTCGAAATTATACAGTGGATCCAAAATTATATGGGAGGAAAGATCTTTTAAATAATTTTCCCAAAATTCTTTGGTCAGGTCTTCCCACTTCTCAAACTGTACAATCTGAATACCAGGCCAAATGCGATGCAGCATAACAAATTTTTCATTTATTTTTCTAGGGAAGAGCACAATATCTTTGTCCCTTAAAAGCCTATGCTTTTCCTCTACCAGTCCTATTTGGGCAAAAAGGTTGTAATAATGATAATATTTAGGGTTCAATTTTTCCTGATTACAGTGTTCTAGATGATATTTGTATTCCTTATAATTAATTGGTGGCGTTATAATTCCCTTTTTTTCAAAATGTTTTAGGTCTTTCGAAACTGCTAAAGCACCCATAGCATTGATTCCATCATAGGCTGTATATGTCATATAATAAATCCCATCAATCTTAACTATCCTTGGGTCTTCAACGCCATGTTTTTCATAATCAAATTCTCTGGTAATAAATGGTCGATCAAGCCTTTCAATAATATCGGACGGTCCGTTTGATTTGGCATAGCCAATAGTTGAAAAATTGCCATCTTCCACAGCTCGGTAAAAAATATGCACTTGTTCACCCTCTTGGAATATCCCAGGGTTTAGTACTCCGTTTTTTTCAAAGGGTTTATCTGTTGGACTTAATATAACTCCTAGTTTTTCTACTGCTATCATAGTATTGTTTTAATTGAATAAATTTTTTGTTAAAAATTTATTCAGGTTTAATCCTGTTGTATTTATCTTTTAACCTAACAATGTCGTTTTCATCAAAATTTCCAAAAGCTATTTCAATTATAGTTACTGATGTATTGGAAGTTTTTATTTGGTGTACGGTTTCTTTTGGAATAAAAAATTCATCACCTTTATTACCAATTTTGGTTGTATCACCAATTGTAAAAATTCCTGTTCCATCTATTATTTTCCAGAATTCTTCTCTATTATGATGGTATTGCAGACTTAATTCCTCATTTGGATTTACAGTAAGAATTTTTACAGTACTGATTTCATTATGGGTGAAGCGTTCGAAGTTTCCCCAAGGTCTTTCTTCTTTATAAATTTTCATTTTTTTTCATTTTTATTTTCTAAATAGTTCCAAAAGTTCCTGTAGCTCATCATTTACTTGATGCTGTTTGACTACTTCTTCAAAAAGAGTTAGGTGCAATTGATTGTTTAAAATTCCTACCATTTTATTTCTATTCCCTTTTAAAATTTCGTCGACTGCTGCTACTCCCATTCTAATCCCTAGCATTCTATCCAAAGCAGAAGGATTTCCACCTCTTTGCACATGCCCTAATCGTGTAATACGCAAATCGACATTGGGATTGACTTCCTTTATTTTGGATGCTACAAGTTCAGCACCTATTTCATCACCTTCAGAAACTACCACAAGAAAGGCATCTTCGCTATCGTAATTCTTTACCTTATCCAAGAGATAGATAAAGTCTTTCCCACTTTCAGGAATCAATATGGCATCAGCACCAGTAGTCAACCCCGAATGAAGGGCAATATAGCCAGAATCTCTCCCCATTACTTCTACAATAAATACACGATTATGAGATTCGGCAGTGTCCTTTATTTTGTCTATGTTTTCAATTGCGGTATTAACAGCTGAATCAAAACCTAGTGTATAATCTGTACCAGAAATATCATTGTCTATAGTTCCAGGAATGCCTATAAATGGAATGTCGCAAATTTCTGAAAATGCCAATAGTCCTTTAAAAGTACCATCTCCTCCAATGGCAATAACTGAATCTATTCCTTGGATATTAAGTGACTCCAAGGCCTTTTGCCTACCTTCAAGTTCCATAAAGCGTTTGCTTCTTGCTGTTTTTAAAACGGTTCCACCAGTATGCGCCAATTTTTGTAATTCGTGAGATTTTAATGTGATGAAATCTCCATCAATCAATCCTTCATATCCTTTACGGATTCCTGTCAATTTTATACCATTTATTTCTGTCGCCTTGGCTATTGCGTATAATGCAGCGTTCATCCCAGGGCTATCGCCTCCAGATGTAAATACGCCTATATGTTTAATTTTATTAGTATTCATTTCTCTTTATTTATATTAGTTTCCATTCTCACTGCATCAGTTGCAGGACTGGTATCGATAGTTTTCTTGAGACTTTTCTATCCCATGGCAATTATTGTTTCAATAATCTTCTTTGTTTCTTCTGGATTACTTATTTGAATTGAAGTTACTCCCATTTCTTTGACGGGATAATCATTTCCTCCAGGAAATAAAGCATCTCCAATAAAAACCATTTCATTCAAAGCTATTCCGAGAATATCCTGTAACTTTTTTATACCGTATGCTTTGTCTATTCCAAGTTTTGTTACATCAATCGATGTTGTGCCACCCAAGCGTATTGAAAATTCTGGAATAAGGTTATCGAGTATTTCCTTTATTTTTTTTCGTTTCGCAAAAGAGGAATCCCATTGTTTCTTTATTTCCAAAGGTGCATCTTGTCCCAACGCTGAAAAGGTTATCTGGCTTCCTCTATCCTCAACAACATCGCCCCATGTTTTAACTATTTTTAAATCAATAGTTTCAGCAGCTTCGTTCAGCGAATAAACTATTTTTTCCTTTTCCGCTGTCGAGAAATCTTCAGAATATAATTTGCTCCAACCCTTATTATACTCATATAATTTAGTTCCACATGTTGGCAGTATGAATAAATTGTTAAAGCTATTATTTAGTGTAAATTCGGATAGTAGTTGCTTTTTGAACTGCGGCCAATCACCACCTGAAATCACAGCTACTTTCATTATACCGAGCAATTTTTGCAACAGCACTTGCATTTCGGCATCAATCGGAGATTTACTTTCTGCAAGAGTACCATCTAAATCAAAAATGACTAGTTTTTTCATTGTGCTTTGTTTATTATTTTTTTTAAAATGCTGTTTTTAAAAAATTCCTTTATTTAATACTGTATAAAAAGCATTGTATTAAGACAGATAATGAACCTCTTGTAATTTCATATCAGTGTCAAATTCATAAACTCTAGGTTTGCCAGTAGCTAGTGTAATATTTACAATTTCTGCTTCGCTGATTTTCTCCAAATACATTATTATAGCTCTCAAACTATTGCCATGAGCAACTATGAGCACATCTTTATTGGCTCGTAGCTGCGGTTCTATTTCTTTTAGATAGTAAGGAATTGTTCTATCAAAAGTGTCTTTTAGACTTTCTCCGTTTGGAGGACGCACATTGAAACTTCGTCTCCAGATATGCACTTGCTCTGAGCCAAATTTCTTTTCGGTATTGGTTTTGTTTAAGCCTTGTAAATCGCCATAATTCCTTTCGTTGAGTGCTTTTGACTTAAAGACGGGTATTTTCTTATTAATTTCTTTAAATACTATTGATAAAGTATGTATCGCACGTTTCAAAACTGAAGTAAAAGCAAGTTTTAAATTATAGTTTTTTAGCAAAATACCAGCCTGTTTTGCTTCCGCTTCTCCATACGGAGAAAGGTCAATATCAACTTCACCTGTAAATCTGTTTTCAAGATTCCAAGTAGATTGTCCATGGCGAAGAATAATAAGTGTTGGCATTATTTAATTGTTTTTTTCTAAATGTTTTTTTGAATTGCTAAATTCCTGAATAGTTTGCCATACTAAATTGGCTTCTTTTAGAAAGAATTGATGGTCACCTTCAGTAGAAGTAACAATTTTTGCGTTTGTAAATTTCTTCGATAAGCTTAAAGCATTTTCGAGAGGTGCTGTAGCGTCCTTTTCTCCGTGTATGAATAATACCTCTTTGTCTTTTATGTTTTTAACTAAAGCGAATAAATCAGTTTTAAGGATTACTTCATTGAGTGAATAAATATAACTTTGCCA
>NZ_JAQWTM010000104.1 GCF_029242675.1 Flavobacterium sp. | reverse complement strand
GTTCGTGAACATCTTCTCTTTCTGTAATTAATTTACCGTCTAAGTACAATTTCATTCCAGAGAACGCTTCGCCACCAAGAGCATATTGTCCTGATTCTGGCACCGACATATATCCTGTCCAACGTACAGAATATTTATCATAAGCCATATCTGTAAATGGTGCTGTAACTTTCCATGTAAAATCAATGTTTTGGTCAATACGTGTGTGTACAGGAGTACCTTCAAAGTTTGTATTCGAAAAATATTCTGCCTGAAGACCATTTGCTTTTAGCGATTGATCTGTAAATAAAACCGAAGCAGGAACAGCTTCTAAATTTGGCAAACCTTGTGCAACGCTGCAACCTTGTGCAAATTTAACGTCGGCATTTGGAAGTTTGTTTTTGATTCCCATAAACGGCGTAATTCCATTGGATGGATACCCATTATAATTACCCAAAAGCACGTCGATATCATTGGCATTTGGTCCTATGACAGCCACTTTTTTAAGGTTTTTGCTTAATGGTAACGTATTATTTTCGTTTTTCAATAAAACCATTGACTTTCTAGCTGATTCTAAAGCTAACAATCTATGTGTCTCTGAATCCACCACGCTAAACGGAATATTTTCGAACTTCACAGCAGCTTTTGGAGCAAAAAGTCCCAAGCGCATTCTAGCCACCACTAATCGTTCCAGAGAAACAGCAAGCTCAGCCTCACTGATTAAATTTTGCGCCACCGCTTTTACTAATGCTGGATAAGAATCGCCACAGTTCAAATCGGTTCCTGCTTTTACAGCCATGGCAGCTGCCTCTTCACGAGTAGAAACCACTTCGTGAGCGCCTTTGTCATAAAAGTCTTTTACAGCCCAGCAGTCAGAAACTACATAGCCTTTGAAACCCCATTTTTCACGCAACAAATCACTTAACTGTTTGTTTCCGCAACATGGCAAGCCTTCAAAACTGTTGTAAGCACACATAACAGAATATACATGTCCTTCTTTTATCACTTTTTCGAATTGCGGACTGTAGGTGTTCAGCATGTCAAAAGAAGTTGGATTGACATTGAAACTATGACGCTCCCCTTCTGGTCCACTGTGTACAACAAAATGCTTTGCTGTAGCCACCAGTTTCAAATATTTAGGATCGTCACCTTGTAACCCTTTTACAAATTGCACACCAAGTTCACCCGTTAAATAAGGATCTTCTCCATAGGTTTCCATTCCGCGACCCCATCTTGGATCTCTAAAAATATTGATGTTTGGTGTCCAAAAAGTCAGACCTTGATAAATCCCTCTTTTATTACGGCTCACAAATTCTTGGTGTTTTGCACGTGCTTCGTCTGAAATTGCATTGGCATTTCGAAACATTTGATTACGGTCCCACATTGCACTCATCCCGATTCCTTGAGGAAAAACGGTCGCTGTTCCTGCTCTTGCAACACCATGCAAAGCTTCGTTCCACCAGTTCATCTCAGGAATACCTAAACGGTCAATTGCTGGCGAGGTATAACTCATTTGAGATACCTTTTCTTCTAATGTCATTTGAGAAACGATGTATTTTGCTCTTTCTTCAAATGATTTATTTACGTCTTTATGAACAGCTACTTTAGTACTATGACACGCAAATGCCAATACAGAGAGACATACGAGAGCGAACTTCTTTCTCATTATCATAATTGGGAATTTAAAATATAAGGGGAATTAAAACAGCCTAATGAATAGGCTGTTTATCTTTTTTAATTAATTAATTAATCTAAACCTAGTAAAAAACCAGTATGAGCACTTTTAAGTCCAAAATTAGCATCATACAATAAAGGCCAATCATTACCAGGGTGATTCAATTCAGCATTGAATGGAATCCAAGATTCATTGTCCTTCATTCCCCATACCGTTAAAGCGTATTTGTTAGCTGCAGGAAGTGCATTATAAATCTTTACAATTTCTTGGTATTTATCTTTTTGAGCAAATCGCAGTTCATTGGTAAAAGTTGCCGTTAAATTAGATGGTGCATTACCTGGATTTACTTGCATGTCTAACTCCGAAATATGAATTTTAAGTCCTTTTGAAACAGCGCGATTGATATCTATTTCTATTTGTGATTTAGTTGGTGCAAAAATGGTATTATGCATTTGAAAGCCAACTCCATCAATCAACTTATTTGCTACCAAACCATCAATTATTGTATAGGCAGCATTTTGCTTTTTGATGTTATCTGATGTTGCATAATCATTATAAAAAAGCAATAATTGTGTATCCGCTGCAGCAACTGCTGCTTCACGAGCCCATTTAAAACAATCATTAACGTAATTAGGTCCCATTCTTCTTAAGAAAACGGTATTACGCATTGTACCATCATCTTCTACAGCTTCGTTGACAACATCCCATGATTTTACTTTTCCTTTATAATGTGTTACCACATCAGTAATGTATTTTTTCACTTCTAAAGCAAATGCCGCATCAGTACCAGTATAATTTGCTAACCATGATGGAACAGAGTTATGCCACACAAGTGCATGACCGTGTACATTGATCCCATTTGTATTTCCGTAAGCAACAATTTTGTCTGCAACTGTCCAGTTGTACACGCCACTAGCTGTCGAAATTTGATCCATTTTCATTTCGTACTCAGCTGAAATACTACTAAATTCATTTCTCAATATTAGGTCGTATTGGCTACCCGCATTTAACTGATTCGCCTTTATCGCCATTCCAATTAAAAAAGGATTGGCTAATTTATTTGCTTTAACCTTCAAGAAAGTGGGATCTTCAGGAATACTACTCGTTCCTGTCGTGATCACGGTAATTACATTGGAGTACCCTGAGATCATCGAATCTCTTTGAGCACGAACACGGTAGTAATAACGGGTTCCTGCAGTTAATCCTACAACCAACTCATTAAGATCCGTAATTACCTTTGCATTATAGTTGGTAACGAAATCAGTGAAATTTGGTGACTTTGATACGTCTAATAGATATTTTGGCGCCGTAGAAACATAATTCCATTTGGCACGAAAACCACCGTCAGTTATGTCCTTCGCCGGATTTGCAATTGGGTTACTTAAATTTGCTTCCATTAATTTATCATCCTTAGCACAGGAATTTAGGAAGAAGAAAAGGCTAGTTACAACTAGTAAAAATTTATTTTTCATACAATTATTTTATTTTTCTAAACTGTTTCAAATCAGTAGATCAACTTTCGGATCGGAATTAATTAGCTCCATTTCTTGCTATTCTATTGAAGAGAATCATTACCGACAAGCTACTTACTGATAACGCACTTTGATATTATCGAATTTAATAGTAGTAGGATTAGGAGAATCTCCTTGAACAACTCCAATTTTAATTTCGTTAATTTTGGATACATCTAAAGTAGTAGCCGCATTGCCCCCATATCCATAATTATCTTTGAAATCAGTAATTTTAATAGTTTTTGTAGCCCAATTAATATCAGTGACTTTAAAGTTATAGCCATAATTAACATTATCTATAGTATTTAACTGAATGGCAAAATTAGCTCCTGATACAGATGCACTTACATCGATATCAATAAATGCTCTTGAAGCATCAGTACTTGTGCTGTTTAAAAAACTAACACCGGGACCCCCTCCGTTTCCGCCGCTACTTCCATTATAGCCGTTAGCTTGGGATCCAGCCCATGAAAATGACGCGTAATTACCTGTTGGTCCTCCACTTGTATTGGCACTAAAAGTAGCAACATCTCCATAAGCATTCCATCCAGTACCTGGTCTAGTACCTCCTCCATCAAAATCAGCAACAAGAACGACTGTTTCGAATTGGATTGTTTTTTTAACGGTTCCACCTGGAGTGGTAATAGCAAGGTCTGAGCCTGATACTGCATTTGCAGGTAGGTTTATAATTATGGTATTAGGTGAAGCAACTGTGTATTGTATCGAAGTTCCACCCAACTTTACTGCGCTAACGTTATAAAACCAAGTACCCTCAATCTCCAAACTGAAACCTGGTTTAGCAACTGCTGGATTTGTTTTTACAATAGTTGGCACAGGTTGCAAGATTTCGATATTCTTTGTAACTGATCCTTTTCCTGTAACAAATGTTATCGGTTGAACTCCAAATCGACTGCCTAATTTGTCATCAAATGGAATCGTGAAAATAAATGATTTATCAGAATTATAAGTTGGGTTGAAACTCACATTTATCTTATCGTCTAGTGTAATTTTCTGTAAGCCTTCCAAACCATTTCCTTCTACTCTAATTTTATTTAGAGGAAAGGTTTGATTAAGTAAATCTCCAGGCTCCGAAACCATAGCCTCTACTTCAGCTATGACTACATCGTCTTTTTGACAATTTGTAAAAACAGAAAAAGCAAAAAGTGATAATAAGGTATATTTAATTGTTTTGATCATTGTGTTTGAATTAGTTGAAGTTATAAGGAACTGGAGCTTCTAGCAACGAAGGATTTGTATCTATTGCCGATTGAGGAAGAGGTAAAACAAAATAGTTAGCTCCTGGCGTGATTTTTCTAGAAATTAAATCAGTTCTAGCATCATCAGAATAAAAACCAACTTCTTGTTGTGAAACAATAGCAGAGGCTTCACTTAATCCACGACGTTTTAAATCAAAAAAGTACTGTCCTTCAAGAGCAAATTCAATTCTTCTTTCCTTGAACAAATCATCTCTTGTAAGTATTGTTTTTGTAGGTAAGCCTGCTCTTTTTCTCACTTCATTGTACGCGTTTAAGGCTGATCCAACAGTGGTAGAAGAATTTCCTGCTAAAACCGCTTCGGCATGCATCAATAATACATCAGCATATCGAAGTATATTTGTGTTTTGTGAAGTTCTCATAAAAAACACATCATTCCTTTCAGCTGCTGATCCTACAATATACTTTCTAAAATTAGCTCCCGTAGAAGACAACACTTTCTTGTAGGTGAATCCGCCACTATTTTTTAGTAATTCAGGATAAAAGTCCCCTTCGGTCATGATCGTACTTTTTTTCCTAGCGTCATTAGGTTCAAAATTAGAAATTAACGATACCGAAGGCAAGTACACTCCCCAACCATCTCCTCCGCCAGTAATACCTGAATTTGCAGGAACAATATAGGCTTGATTTGTATTTTGAGTACCCCATTGTGTTGCGATAGCTTTCCACTGTAAGGCAAACATACTCTCGCTACTATTATTATTTTCAGGGCTACTAAATAAAGTTGAGTAATCTTGAACTAATGAATATTGACGTCCCATAATTTGTTGCGTCAAAGCGGCACATTCAGCATATTCATTCAAAGTCAAATGAACTTTAGCCATGATTCCCATAGCGACTGTTTTGTTTACATACCCTTTTTTAGCAGATGTTTCTGGTAAGTTCTCTATTGCATATTGCAAGTCTAACTTTATAAATTTGTAAACATCAGCTACTAAATTCCTCTTTGGCTGCGCTGCTGTTCCTGCTCTGTCAACGATTGGAACTGCACCAAAAGTGCGGACTAAATAAAAGTAAGCGTTCGCTCTCATGAATCGAGAAATGGCGATTGAATTTTTATAGGAAGCCTCCGGTAAATCGCTTTTTCTCTCTTCGACTAGTTTCATCAAATTATTCGATTGATCAACAACTGAAAATAGAGAAACATATCCCTCTGTAAGTATTGGATTTTGTGACGTTACTTGTCCATCTTTAAACTGAGAATAAGCTCCATCAAAGGTAAAGGCATTTCCCGCATACATGTCTCCCACCGCAATAAGAAACTTGTCATTAAAGGTAAACCAAGGCTTGAAATATAAGCTCTCAGCAATACCATCAAAAGGAGTGATTCCTTCTGGTAAATCAGCGGCTGTTAATTGATTCTCGGACGGAGCATCTAAAAACTCATTCGTACAAGAAGTAAATGATACTATTGCCAGCAGTAATACTATCACAATGTGGTTAAATTGCTTTTTCATAACTATTATTTTAACGTTAAAATCATTTTTTATGGTTATTTTATTAAAATTCTAAATTAACTCCTATTGATGTTGTTCTAGGAACTGGGTACCTTCCTAAGTCAATTCCACTTAAAATTACATTTTGATCTAAATTCCCTAAGGCAGGATCAAATCCAGAATATTTAGTGAAGGTGTGTAAGTTTTGAACATTTAAATAAATCTTAGCCTTAGTAAAAATAGATTTACCAAATATCTCAGTAGGTAGATCGTATCCAAAAGAAACATTTTGAATTCTTAAGTAAGAGCCATCTTCAACAAAACGATCTGAAATCCTACCATTTCCGTTAGGGTCATTAAGTGTAATTCGAGGTACATTCGTGTTTTCATTCACACCCACCTCAAAAGCGTTGTTTACTTGAGTGCTTACATTACCGTATCGATCTCCAAAACCGGGATAAATACCATCAATGTAATGACGGGTAAAATTGTAAATTTCGTTTCCTTGACTTCCTTGTAAAACAACAGAAAGATTAAAATTCTTATATTTAAAGTTGTTTGTAATGGCATAAGTAAAATCAGGAATTGCACTACCAATAGGCGCTTGATCTCTAGCTGTAATTTCTCCATCACCATCAAGATCTTTAAATCGAATATCTCCTATCCCAGTTCCAGCTTCTTGTATAGGCCCTTCTTGCAAATCTTTGGCATTTCTAAAAATCCCATCGGTGATATACCCATAGAATTGACCTACGGGCTGCCCCTCAGTTGTTCTAGTAATAGTGTACAAGTCGAATTGAACTTTTCCTAGTAAAGATTTACCTAAGCCTTGAAAGCTAGTAAGCTCATTGTTATACTTTGAGAATATTATTGAACTGTTCCAACTAAAATCAGCAGTTTCAATATTAGTAGTGTTTAAGCTAATATCAACCCCTTTAGTTACTATTTCACCTGTATTCAAAAAGAAATTTAAGGCACTTTGATTCGACTCATCATTAATTTGTTTCGTTAAAAAATCTGATGATCTCTTGATGTAATAGTCAAAGTCAAGTTTAACTTTGTTGTCAACTAATCCAACTTCAAATCCTGCGTTCAAAGATTTTAATGATTCCCATT
>NZ_JAQWTM010000260.1 GCF_029242675.1 Flavobacterium sp. | reverse complement strand
TTTACTTTTGAACAAAAAATAACAAACCCCAAAAAAGCCATTGCTCCTTTGGGGTAAGTCTTTAAAATCAAGTTATAATTACTCTTTATTTTTTTCTTTTCGAAACGGCTAAACCGTAGTTTGGTAAAGCAGTTAATTCGGCAATTTTTACAATTACTTCTACCGCTTTTTGCATACTTTCTACAGGAACATATTCGTATTTACCATGAAAATTGTGTCCACCCGCAAAAATGTTTGGACAAGGCAATCCCATGTAGGATAATTGGCAACCATCAGTTCCACCACGAATGGGTTTGATTAAAGGTTTTATGTTCACTTCTTTCATTGCTTTTTCAGCAATGTCTACAATATGTTTTACGGGAACTACTTTTTCCTTCATATTATAGTATTGGTCTTTGATCTCTGTAATTACGATATCTTCTCCAAATTGCTTAGCAAATTTCTTGTTGATTTTTGCTGCAATTTTTTCGATTAATTCCTTACGTTTTTCAAACTTTAGTTTGCTATGGTCTCTGATTATAAGTTCTAAAACCGTTTCTTCAATACTTCCAGTTAAGTGATGTACGTGAAAAAATCCTTCATAGCCTTTAGTTCCCTGTGGCGTTTCTTTTTTAGGCAAGGCGTTGATGAAATCATTTGCAATTAGCATCGAGTTGATCATTTTGCCTTTGGCATAACCTGGATGCACGCTTTTACCTTTGATAGTAATTTTGGCTCCAGCTGCATTAAAGTTTTCAAACTCTAATTCTCCAATTTGGCTTCCGTCCATAGTGTAGGCCCATTCAGCGCCAAATTTAGCAACATCAAAATGGTGTGCTCCACGACCAATTTCTTCATCAGGAGTAAAACCTACTCTAATTTTTCCGTGTTTGATTTCTGGATTATTGATTAGGAATTCCATTGCCGTCACAATTTCGGTGATTCCAGCTTTATCATCTGCTCCTAATAATGTAGTTCCATCAGTTGTAATTAAGGTTTGCCCTTTGTATTGCAATAAATCTTTGAAGTAGCTAGGTGATAATATGATATTTTGTTCCGCATTCAATACAATATCTTTTCCGTCATAATTGGGTACGATTTGCGGTTTTATATTCGCACCTGTGAAATCTGGAGTAGTATCAAAGTGCGATACGAAACCTATTGTAGGTACTTCGTGCGGTACATTACTAGGTAGAGTTGCCATGATATAGGCTTTATCATCGATGGTAACATCTTGCATACCAATCGCTTTTAATTCTTCAACCAATTGGTTCGCTAAATCCCATTGTTTTGCAGTACTTGGGGTTGTAGTCGAGTTCGAATCTGATTCTGTGTCAACAGTTACGTAACTGATGAAACGATCAATAATATGTTGCATAAATTTGTTTTTTTATTAAGGCTATAAAGGTACTATTTAAGACTGAGGTTTTAAAACGCCAATTTTCAATAGCGAGATCTGTTCGTTTTGGGTGCTATTATTCGGTTTTTGTTGCCGGGGTACTTTTCGCACCATATTTCATGGCTCTTACTTTCGTATTGCCATTTGCTTTAAGCGTAACCAAAAATAAGTTGTCGTAGTCTTCGTCTCCAATTGAAGCGAACGGTTTTAAACCACCAGCCGCTTCGATAGTTTCGAGGATGGTATTAGAATGACCTACGATCAAGATGGTTTTTCCTTGGTTGCTTTTTACAATAGTCGGAATTGCTTCTTTCAAATTTCTGGAATCATAGGACTGGATGTCAAGTTTTTTATTGGTTGCTGTAGGCTGTGCAGTGGCTTTCGTACGCTTATAATCGGTAGAGTAAATTACATCTATTTTCTTTTTTTGCAGGATTTGTGCTAAAGCATCTGCTCTTTCGAGTCCTTTTGTCGTTAGTAGTGGATCTCTCTCTTTAGGATTATCAGTCATTTTTTCGGCATGACGTACGATATATATTTTAGTTGCTTCTTTGCTTTGAGCAAAAAGAGATAGGGAGAGAAGAAGTAATAGTAAGGAGATGTAGTTTTTCATTGTTTTTTATTTATAGCTGCTAATTTATTGCTAAATATTCAAAAAATAGCGAATCAAAACAGCTTTAACAGCTTCTTTAATTTTTGAGTATAATTATTTATTTATCGGGTAGATAGTTCTATTTTTGCAGTACACAACTACTACACCATGTATAAACAGCTTATTCGTCCGTTATTTTTTCTTTTTGACCCTGAAAAAATACATTAGTTCACCTTTTCATTAGTTCGTTTTACTTCTAAGATACCGGGATTGGCATCTGTTTTTCGTTCGTTGTATTTAGTAAACGATACCCGATTAGAAACAGAAGTTTTTGGTTTAAAGTTTAAAAATCCTGTTGGTTTGGCTGCCGGCTTCGATAAGGATGCCAAATTGTACAAGGAGCTGTCTAACTTTGGTTTTGGTTTTATCGAAATTGGAACGTTAACACCCAAAGGACAAGAAGGGAATCCTAAAAAACGCTTGTTTCGACTAAAAGAAGATTCGGCTATCATTAACCGAATGGGTTTTAATAATGGTGGAGTTCTCGAAGCAGTTGAGCGATTAAAAGCGAATAATGGTGTTTTAATTGGTGGGAACATTGGTAAAAACAAACTAACACCTAACGAAGAGGCAACCTCCGATTATGAAATATGTTTTGATGCGCTTTATGATCATGTAGATTATTTTGTGGTGAATGTGAGTTCGCCTAACACACCTAATTTACGTGCTTTACAAGACAAAGAGCCGCTGACACAATTGTTGCAAACTTTACAGAATAAGAATTTGGCTAAGCCAAAACAAAAACCAATTTTACTTAAAATCGCACCTGATTTAACCGATGAGCAGTTGTTGGATATTATCGATATCGTTGCCGATACTAAGATTGCTGGGGTTATCGCGACTAATACCACAATCTCTCGAGAAGGTTTGCAATCCATTAATAAAGCTGAAATGGGCGGACTTTCAGGGAAACCGCTAACGAATCGCTCGACGGAAGTGATTCGGTTTTTATCTCAAAAAAGTAATAAAGCCTTTCCAATTATTGGAGTAGGCGGAATCCATACTGCCGAAGATGCAATTGAAAAATTAGAAGCGGGAGCGAGTTTGATTCAATTATATACAGGCTTTATTTACGAAGGTCCTGCTTTAGTTAAGGCAATTAATAAAAAGATTTTGAAAGGAATGTAAAATGCAGATTTTAAAATTGATAATAAAGCGTACTTCTAATTGCAGAATACGCTTTTTTTATTTGTTTAAATTTTCATAATCATAACCTTTGCCTATTTATTTGTTTTCTTATCTTTGAAAATATATGAAGCCAGTAAAAATTATAGAATGTCCGCGCGATGCCATGCAAGGCATTAAGCCATTTATTCCTACTGAAAGGAAAGTTGCTTACATACAATCCTTATTGCGTGTAGGTTTTGACTCCATCGATTTTGGAAGTTTTGTTTCTCCAAAGGCGATTCCGCAAATGGTGGATACAGCCGAGGTTTTGGCACAACTGGATTTATCGCAAACTAGCAGTAAACTTCTAGCCATTATTGCAAATACCAGAGGTGCTGAATTAGCAAGCCAACACAATGAAATACAATATTTAGGTTTTCCGTTTTCTATATCGGAGAATTTTCAAATGCGAAATACGCATAAAACAATTGCAGAATCGTTAGTGACATTGACCGAAATTTTAGAAATAGCAGATCAAACGAATAAAGAGGTCGTAGCTTATCTTTCGATGGGATTTGGCAATCCATACGGTGATCCATGGAATGTGGATATAGTAGGAGAGTGGACGGAGAAAATGTCCAACATGGGCGTTAAAATTCTGTCTTTATCTGATACCGTAGGAAGCTCAACACCCGATGTCATTAGTTATTTGTTTTCTAATTTAATTCCCAAATATCCTGATATCGAATTTGGAGCGCACTTACACACCACTCCTGATAAATGGTTTGAAAAAATTGATGCTGCCTACAAAGCAGGTTGTGTGCGATATGACGGCGCAATACAAGGTTTTGGCGGCTGCCCAATGGCCAAAGACGATTTGACAGGAAACATGCCTACCGAAAAATTACTATCGTATTTTACAGCGAATAAAGTCGAGACTAATTTGAATCCGTTGAGTTTTGAAAGTGCATACAATGAAGCTTCCAAGTTATTTGGAGAGTTTCACTAGTTGCAGTTTTAGCTAGCGAGTCAAGTAACACAATAACAATGCAATTCATTCGTTTTTATACAAGAAACTCCCTATTTATTCAATTTTATAGTTAGATGAAATACTACCGCATTGTTGTCTTTTGTACCTTTTTAAGTTCCCTTTTTTTGGTGAGCTCTTGCTCAAGTGAATTGGATTTTAACCAAGTTAACGATGCGAAGCTCGAGCCTGTCTTTATAGCTAATCTCTCTTATTTTGATGTGCAACCTAAAGATTTTTTTGTCAATGGACAAGAGCAAGCCATAGCATTTGATGCCGAGAATTTCGATGTTTTTAGAGATAAATATTTTAAAAGTTACTTGCGAAAAGCCGACTTTTATTTTGAAGTCGAGAACACTATTACAAGATCTTTTAGTCTTGATATTGTTCTATTCGATCAAAACGATCAAGTGCTTTATATAAAAACGCTTGCTATTCCTGCCTACACGGGCACAACAATTAGAGTAACTGATACCGATATTTTTGAAAATGCTAAGTTAGACTTGCTTAAAAGAACGACTAGGTTAGGATTTGGTATTGTAAAAAATGCAGGCACACCATTAACTGTAAATAGCCCAGGTAATTTAATATTGCGATCTACTGCAACAGTATATTTAGTAATACAATGAGAAAAATCTATATAACACTACTTCTTTCGTGCTTTGTTACTTCCTTTTCTCAAAACAAGCAATTATTGTATAACTTCACCGCCATCCCGCAGTCCTTGATGACCAATCCGGGAGCTGATGTCAAATATAAATATTATTTTGGTGTTCCATTGCTCTCTGGTATATCCGTGCAAGCGGGCTCTTCGGGATTTTCAGCTTATGATTTATTTGCTAACAATGGTATCGATTTCAACACTAAATTACGTAACGTAGTTTACAATGCATCTCGCAATGACATACTAACGATTAATGAGCAAATCGAACTTTTTAGTGGCGGTTTTAAGCTAGGCGATTGGATGAAAAACAAAGGCTATATTTCCTTTGGTATGTATCAAGAGTTTGATTTTGTTAGTTATGTTCCTAAAGATATAGCCATTTTGGCACTAGATGGTAACCAAAATTACTTGGGTCGTCCCTTTAATCTTGGTGATTTGAGCTTAAAAACAGAAATGGTATCGGTGTTGCATGTAGGCTATCATAAAAATGTAAGCGACAAATTAATTCTAGGAGCTAGAGCTAAAATTTATTCCAGTCCTTTTAATGCTACATCCACTAAAAACTCCGGTTATGTGCTTACCACTCCTGGTGCGACTACGTTTTATGATCAGGTTATATACTCGGATATGCAGTTAAATACAAGTGGAATTTCTAAATATATTGCTAAAGGATACGAGGGAGACGCCGCAGCCGATTTTCAGAAAAAAGCACTTTTTGGAGGAGACTTAGGGTTAGGGCTTGATCTTGGGTTTACGTATTACCCTCAAAAAAACAAACAGCTTACTGCTAGTATAGTGGATCTGGGTTTTGTGTCACACAGTAAGGATGTGCAGTCATTTAGGTATAAAGGCGTTTATCAATACAAAGGAATAAATCCAAATTTCAACGGAATCACCACGCCTGAAAATGTGTACCAAGAATTCAATGAGGCTATTCCGCTTGATACCTTATACAATAAATACACTACTTTGCGACCAATAAAAATCAATGCTTCCTATCAATATTCGTTTAATGATGATCGAGGAGGAGAGGATTGCAGCTGCACTACCAACGAGTCCGCTTATAAAACAGCCGTGGGAGCGCAACTGTTCATGATGTCCGTACCGCGAGCACCTTTAATGGCGTTGACAGGTTATGTAAAGCACCGTCTCATCAATGGTCTAGACCTGAAAGCGACCTATACTGTGGATTCCTTTTCTGCTAAAAACATTGGTTTGGGCATGGCAATAAATGCTGGTAAATTCAATATGTATGTCTTGGCGGACAACCTGTTGGAATATCGTGATTTGTCCAAAGCCAATAGTTTATCCTTTCAATTTGGATTCAATTTCGTGTTCAAAGACAGCAATGACCCTCCTTAATTCATGTTGTTAGAGCTTTTTCCAGCTATCCATTTCAAGCACACTATCATAATCCTCTTTTTAAATACTTGTAAAAGAGCTTCCTTTAGTCGCTTTTTACAAGCAATAAAAAGGTAGGATTCCAATTAGTGTGGCTTTCCATTCCTATCTGGGCTATGAACATTCCGCCTTAAAACACTATTCGAGAGTGGTCTATCTTGATAATCCAAAATGAAAGTAGAACTATTCAAGATAATTTTGTATATTTGCACGCAATTCAACAAGAAATTGCACCATGATAGCACACAACTCCAAGATTATCGGCGAAGGTCTAACTTACGATGATGTTTTATTAGTACCTAACTACTCTAATGTGCTTCCCCGCGAAGTAAGTATCAAATCTAAATTTTCACGAAACATAACGCTTAATGTTCCAATTGTGTCCGCAGCTATGGATACCGTTACCGAATCAGCTATGGCTATTGCTATGGCACAAGAGGGCGGAATAGGTGTTTTGCATAAAAACATGACGATCGAGCAACAAGCTGCCAAAGTACGTAAAGTAAAGCGTGCCGAGTCAGGAATGATAATCGATCCCGTTACCTTACCATTAACTTCTACAGTAGCCGATGCAAAAAGCGCTATGAAAGAATATGGTATTGGCGGAATTCCAATCGTGGATGAAAATAAAAAACTAAAAGGAATTGTTACCAATAGAGATTTGCGTTTTGAAAAAGTAAATTCAAGACCTATTGTTGAGGTAATGACCAAGGAAAACTTGATTACAGTTGCTGAAGGTACTTCATTGGAACAAGCCTAAGTAGTACTACAAGGTCATAAAATCGAAAAATTACCAGTTGTAAATGATGATTATAAACTAGTGGGTCTGATTACTTTTAGAGACATCACTAAATTAACTCAAAAACCTATTGCTAACAAAGATGTTTACGGGCGTTTGCGTGTTGCAGCTGCTATTGGGGTAACAGGTGATGCAGTTGAACGAGCGGCAGCACTTGTAAAAGCAGGTGTAGATGCCATCATTATTGATACAGCTCACGGTCATACGCAAGGTGTTGTCAATACACTTAAAGAAGTAAAAACTAAATTTCCTCAAATAGATGTTATCGTAGGTAATATTGCAACTCCCGAAGCAGCTAAATTTTTAGTAGAAAACGGAGCTGATGGCGTAAAAGTAGGAATTGGACCGGGTTCTATTTGTACTACGCGTATCGTAGCAGGTGTTGGTTTTCCTCAATTCTCAGCTGTTTTAGAAGTAGCTGCAGCCTTAAAAGGTACAGGTGTTCCCGTTATTGCTGACGGTGGAATTCGTTACACTGGTGATATTCCTAAGGCTTTAGCCGCTGGTGCCGACTGTGTAATGTTAGGTTCATTACTTGCAGGTACAAAGGAGTCTCCAGGAGAAACTATTATTTTTGAAGGTAGAAAGTTTAAGTCGTACCGCGGAATGGGTTCTGTTGAAGCAATGGAAACCGGTTCAAAAGACCGTTACTTTCAAGATGTAGAAGATGATGTTAAAAAATTAGTTCCAGAAGGAATCGTTGGTCGTGTTCCTTACAAAGGAGAACTAAACGAAAGTATGCTGCAATTCATTGGTGGACTTCGTGCCGGAATGGGGTATTGTGGTTCAAAAGATATTCCTACTTTGCAAGAAACAGGACGTTTTGTTCGTATTACTGCTAGTGGAATCAACGAGAGTCATCCGCATAACGTAACGATTACTAAGGAAGCGCCTAATTACTCAAGATAAGAAGTTTCTAAATACATAAAAAAGGCTGTCTAAATTCTATTTAGACAGCCTTTTTCAATTTGAGGTGCAATTGTTTTACTTTTTAAAGATTTTCTCAAAAGCATCATAAACAGCTAAATGCAAAGTGTCGCCATGATTTTGCTTTTCAAAAAAGGAGTAGAAAACCGTCGTGTTGCTCTTTTTTTGATTGTTGATTTTATCATACAAAGCGCTAGCGGTTCGTTCCATAATAGCGCCTTCTTTTCCTACGGCAATATAAATTGATTTTTTCGAGCTGTAGGTCGCGGGTTGTAATGCCAGTAGTGACTCGTTATCCCACCATAAACTTGGACTCACGATGATATAATTGTCAAATAAATTCGGTTTTTTATACAAGATTTCAGTGGCTAAAAGACCGCCTAAGGATTGCCCGATTATTGTTGTTGGGCCTGAAGTTTTATAATTTGTAGTTATATACGGTTGCAATTCTTTTTCAAGAAACTGCATGAAATTAGCCGATTTACCTGAAGTAGGTAAATCTGTTTTATCCTGCTTATTGGTAGTAGGATAAGTAAAATCTTTTTTTCGGTCAGTGTTTGCAATCCCAACAATAATAGATTCAGGAACCATATTAATCCACGAAAAAGAACCAAATTGCACTATGCCCGCAATATGTATAAAGTCTTCATCTAAGGAACCGTCAAGTAAATATATGACAGGGTAATTCTTGCTTGCATCGGTGGAATAGTTTGGTGGTAAATAGATATTCAGAATTCGGTTTTCATTCAAGATATCCGATTTCAATTCAACCGTTTCGCCTAAAGTGATGGGATTGGATGTATTGAGTTTGAGTTCTACTTGTGACCAAGTAGATTG
Source organism: Flavobacterium sp. (assembly GCF_029242675.1). Classification (GTDB taxonomy): domain Bacteria; phylum Bacteroidota; class Bacteroidia; order Flavobacteriales; family Flavobacteriaceae; genus Flavobacterium. The sequence continues at coordinate 804 of NZ_JAQWTM010000260.1, read as the reverse complement.
ACTCAAAAGCAGAATAAAACAAATCGCAAGTACTTTTATTGGAGCCATTCCTTTAATTTTTTTTAAAATGTTATAATTCACTGATCTATTATATCAGGTGTTTTTGATTGTACGAAAGCTAATGCGCTTTGTCAATCAAGATTTTTTCTCTTTATTAAAAAAGGGAAATTCAAATAAAAGTAATCCCACTCCCATAGCGCAAATCGCACCAGCAATAAATCCAGAGGCTGTAAAGTCAATTGCCGAAAAGTTGAGAATTAGTCCTATGAGCAATAAAATTACTCCAATTATTTTGTTTTTAGTCATTTTGCTTTAGTTTTTCACGTAAAAAAAAGCGGGTTTTTCCAATTGGAAAAACCCGCTTGAATGTCTGCTGAATTGCACTTAGATAATTTTTAATAAACTTGTAATCACTAATTAGTACTTGAAAAAAAACAGTGTACTATTTAAAAATCACTTTGTTTTCTATCCTAAAGTGAAGTTCTAGAAATTTCAATTCCGGCTGGAAAAGAGATGTTCCCTTGTTCCTCTGCTGTAATATAAATTTCTTTTACTTTGAATGGCGTTGTTGCTTTTAAAACAGCTTTGCTTCCGTTTTTACTATTCAGTTGTCCTAAGTTTTTAGTCCCATTATCTTCCGTACTGATCCATACAACATAACTGCTTCTGGGTGGAGTCAATCTTTCGGCACTAGCTAAATTTTTAGCTGTAACTTCGATTATGGTGTTGTTATTCTCGATAAATTCACCCCAATTCCTACCATTTTGTTGTGCTTTTTACCGCTATTACGCCCTCAATTAGTCA
>NZ_JAQWTM010000257.1 GCF_029242675.1 Flavobacterium sp. | reverse complement strand
AATATAAAAGTCGTTGAATATTAGACTGAAAATAAGCCTCAGGTTGGTATTTTATCTTAACATCTTTCCCTTCAATATTTTGAACCAACTTCACATCTCTTTCATTAGTTGCTGATACCATCACATAACCCGCTGTTCCTTCTTGATTATTCATCCATTTAAAAAAACCAGAGTGCAATAATGGTGCTACCCAATACAGATCGTTTTTGACTTTTTGAATACAAAATTCTCCAAGCTCCACTTGACTACCCAACGCCGGTTGCGATCCTAATACTTTTTCTCCTAAAAGATGTGCTAAATCCTCATCGACTACTCTGATTTCGTCGATAGAAATAGGTGCAATATGGTTGGATATCTTTTGGCCACTAGCCACTTTACCTATCAAGGTTTGATAAGAAGCTGCTCGAAACAACGGAAGGCTGGTTAATATAGGTGTAACAATCATGTATCCTAATAAAACCGCTATTGTAATAAATAAAAAGCGATTGGGCTTTTTAGCGATTTGTACTTGTTTTTTATCGGCTGACATTTTCAATCCCGTGGAAAGAACTATTGCCAAGACAGTCAAAACTAACAACGTAAAAGGCAACCCAATAAAACCGTAGTTGATTGTTGGCATGCCTACATAAAACAGCAAAAAGCAAACAAACAGGAAGAAAACAATCGAAACACTTTTTTTCATAACACCATATAATTTACTCTATTAGTATTGAATTGCCCTTTTTGTTACACTTAAATAGCGGCATTTCATTAAAAAATAGTACTTCATAAATGAATCGAGAGGTAAAAAACTTCCGTTTTAGAAGCAGTATACGCCAGAAATAGCCCCGATAGAGCTGGCATCCTCGTAACGAAGTGAAGAGATACAAGCGAAAGCGGGAGTAAATGTGTTATGAATGCCAAAAGTGCTGCTCCTATACCTTACTATGGTAGTTCTTAAAAAAATAGTATTTTTGTTGCTGATTTACTCATGAAATTTAAAAATCACTCAATCTATAAAATAAAAATATGAAAGCATATGTATTTCCGGGTCAAGGCGCTCAGTTCACAGGAATGGGAAAAGATTTATATGAAAACTCCGCTTTAGCAAAAGATTTATTCGAGCAAGCAAACACTATTTTAGGCTTTAGAATTACTGATATTATGTTTGAAGGCACGGCAGAGGAATTGAAAGAGACCAAAGTGACGCAGCCAGCTGTTTTTTTACACTCGGTTATATTAGCCAAAACTTTAGGTGCTGACTTTAAACCCGAAATGGTAGCGGGTCACTCGTTAGGCGAATTTTCGGCTTTGGTTGCTAATGGTGCTTTATCGTTTGAAGACGGATTAAAATTAGTATCACAAAGAGCCTTAGCAATGCAAAAAGCCTGCGAAATCAAACCTTCGACCATGGCAGCTGTTTTAGGACTTGCTGACAATGTGGTAGAAGAAGTGTGCGCCTCAATTGACGGAATTGTTGTTGCTGCCAATTACAATTGCCCAGGACAATTAGTGATTTCAGGAGAAACAACTGCTGTTGAAGCTGCTTGTGTTGCCATGAAAGAAGCGGGAGCAAAACGCGCTTTGTTATTACCTGTAGGTGGTGCTTTCCACTCTCCTATGATGGAACCAGCTAGAGAAGAACTTGCTGCAGCTATTGAAGCAACTACTTTTTCTACACCAATATGCCCAGTGTATCAAAACGTAACAGCAACAGCAGTATCTGATGCCAATGAAATCAAGAAAAATTTAATCATTCAACTAACTGCTCCCGTAAAATGGACGCAATCAGTTCAACAAATGATCGCTGACGGGGCAACTTTGTTTACTGAAGTTGGTCCAGGAAAAGTATTAGCAGGCTTAATTGGAAAAATAGATAAAGAAGCTGCTACTGCAAACATTTAATTAACAAGTTTTTACACTTATTAAAAGTCCTCAAATAATAATTTTTGAGGACTTTTTGATTAAAATGAATATTCCATACTTAATAAAATAAATCGAGAGGTTAAATTAGTTTGAGAAATATACTTTGAAAAATCATTATTTTGGTATTGACTAAAATTTCTCAAATTCATTAGATTATTTCCAACTACTATAAAATTTAACTTATCATTCCATTTAAAGTAATATTCAAAATCAACAAAGTTATAAGCGTTACGATTCTCTTTAATGTCTGGCACGAACAAATCACTTTTTAAAACAATATTTGATTTTTTACTTATTTTATAGCGAACTTTAAACGTATTTTGAAAAGTCTGAATCGAATTTTCTTGGGTTGACTTTGATTTTAAAACGCTATAAATAGTTGCGTTCTCAAAATTTACTTTCGTTGAAAAACCAGATCTAAATTCAAAACTATTTTTAAAATTTTGATTGCTATTTCTTCTGATATCACTGTTGTTTACAAAGTTAGGGTATAATGTTTCTAACCAATTAGAGCTAAAGGTTAAAGTAGACGAAAGGCTAGAAAAAAATCGAGACATTCTTAAATTGGCTCCTTTTGAAGTATTTTTTTCTTTAAAAAACTCATTTTTAATAACAGAAAAACGCTCACCAATAGTAAAGGAAGATAAAAACTGGCCATTGTTTTTTTCATACTGTGTCGTCAAACTTAGCGTCGTATTACTTCCTAAATCAGTGTAATGATAGTTGAAGGAATAATAATTGCCTTTTTGAAAATTAAAACTGGGGTTATTAAGCATAACAGTTCTATTATTGACAAAAACACCATTAGTAAAAATATAATCCTCACTAATTGGTTTTTGCTTATGTGAATAAGAAAATTGCATCATCCCTTTAAAAATTCTATAATCAATTAATAAAGAGGGCTCAAAGACAAAATTGTTTGATGTTTTGTCACTGTTTAGTATACCATCACTTAAAATAAAATTATACTTAGTCAAAGAAACACTTGGCGTAAATACTATTTTTTTCAACTTATATTTTAGTTGTGAATAATTATAATAGGAGTTGTTAGATAAATAAACATTATTTATTTCTAATTCGTTAGTAGAGAAATAGGGAGTTTTGGTTAAATTACCTCCCAATTGAATCATATAATTTATATTATCGTTCTTCCCTAAAAAAACAGAATTGAAGAGTAAAGTTTGTTTTTGAAAAGTGCTTTTCTGCTGAATTGTCTCATTTTTACCAAAACTAGAAAATAGCTGCGGTTCTTTATCAAAAGAATAATACAAATTGGTTTGCAGGGCTTTATTATTGGCTACCTTCCAAGTATGAACCAATTTATTTACCGAAAAAAAACTATTGGTTTCATTAAAATTTTCAAATTTAAATTCTTTGTTTTGAGTATAATTAGCATCTAAACTTGATTTTTCGAAATATTGCTTACTGTAGATTTCTATTAAGCTAGCTTTTGATGTATTGACCCTAAGCTCAATTTCACCTGTTTCAATATTTGGTTTCTTCACATATGAATATTCATCATTTGTAGTAAAAACTTTATTGTCAATATAATTTGTTGTTTGAATCTGTTGTTTAGAATTTATTTTATCATCAATGAAATTGAAATTCACTTTGAGACTTACTATTTTGCTCAGCTTAAATAAGGAATTATAACTGGCAAAAAATTGTTGATTTCGATTAAAGCGAATCGGGTCTAAAGAAGGGTAAAACAAATCATCCGAAAGTATTTTTTTTGTTCTAAAATCATCTTCTGATTTTCTATCCATACTCTTACTGCTCTGTTTTTCATAAAAATAAGTATCGCTTCGACCAATGTTATTCAAGTTTACAGTTGTAAATGATTTTACAGCAGCAGAAATTTGCATTAAATGAACATCCGCATAATAGGCTCCTTTTAAATCCTCCTTCAGACCGATCCCATTTTCTACTGTTCCAGAGTAATCTGACTTGCCTTTTTTAAGTTTTAAATTAAGAGCTACTCTACCCTCACTTTCAATACCTTTTAGAAGGTGATTTTTTGTATAATTTTCAATGGCTTCAATTTGCTCTACCATATCTATATTTATATTCTTAGTTCCCACTTTGTAATTCGAACTAAAAACGTTATCCCCATCCAGAGTAACGGTTTCTAAAGCTTTACCTTTGTATTTTATACTCCCATTTTTATCAACCTCAATCCCAGGCAGTTTTTTTATAAGGTCTTCGACTTTTTTCTCACTACCATCTCTGTACTTTGCGACAACAAAAACAACAGTATCCTTTTTTACTATGTAGGGACGATCTGTTTTTTTTATAATAACTTCTTGTAATTGTATGGTTTCATTTTTACGCAAAACTATCTTAAAACTATATTCTTGGCCTATTTTTGGAGTTGCAATATCTATTTTTTTTGAGTAAAATGATGTTGCCGTTATTTCTAATTCTAAATCTTGGTATTTCTTTTTCAATAAATAATTGATGTTACCATCAAAAATTTTGGTGTACTCTGCTATAGCCTGACTATTTTTTTCTTTGAACAAAACATTACATACTGGTACAGGCATTCCTTGCTCATCCTCTATTGTGAGCTGAACTGTCTGACTGGAAGAAATAATATAAAAGAAAAAGAAAATTAGGGTGCAATGATATTTTGACATGGTAGGTAAATGATTTTAAACAAATAAAAAGGCATCTGTTTAAGTGTTAAAGTGAATACACGCCCATATTGTTTAATCGTAAACCCTTTCTTTTTGCAATTCTTCAATAAGCTCAATGGTACCCATTCTAGGACCAAAAATCATTGATTGTGATGGTGTTTCAGAACTTTTAGCCTTCTGAAATCTAATTTTTTCTTCTTTTATAATTTCGCCAGCAAGTGCTGAAAAAGGAATCCTCTTTTTATTTATAAATGGATTTTTAAGTTTATCCTCAACAGAATCTAAGTATGTAATTTCTGTAGCTTGAATTTCTAGAAAATTATCTTTTGTTTTAACGTACAAAATAAATCCAGGTAAACCATCAAATTTCCATGGACCACCTTGATTAGCTATTTCATTCGTAAAATAAGCTTCGTATTCTCTGCCTCGATGTTTCGTAGTAGCCTTTTTGCATTTATAATTAGCAATTATTGTATCTTTTTCATTCAAAATTTCCCACTCAAACATATCAATTTTATCTTCAATAAATACTTTTCTTTTAAACTCAAGTAATTCAGAACTTAACAGTACTCCGCTTCTGAAATCTTTATAAAATTGCTCATTATAGGAAAAAGTAAGCGCAGCATTGTCAATAGTATAAAATGCAATGGTATCTCGTTCCTTTATTACCGCAACTTTATCTTTATACTTAAAATTATTTATATCCATAAAATCAGTGACTTCAAAAAGCGAGTAACTTTCATTTTGATACAAAGTGAATTTTTTGGTCAACGACATATTATCTAACGCAACATCATTCTTTTTAAATAAAAAAGACACTTTTATTGACTGTGAATGCATCACATTGATAAAAAACAAAAGCAAAATAATTTTTCTCATCCCAATTAAAACTTATACTATTAAAATTAAAGTGCTTCCTCCTGTTAGAGGAAGCAAACAAACACTATTGCGCTAGCCCAAGTTCCTTTACAGCTTCAGCAATACAACCATTTGTTGCACCACCCCAACAAAAAAAGCAAGAATATTCATGCCTCACCCAATTGTTGCCATCCCAGATACTACAACCTACAGTCTTCTCCTCATTTTTTTTCTTATCAGATGCTTCTTTTTTGGCTTTTTCTACTTCTTTTGTTTCTGACTTTTCATTGGCTGCACTAGCCAAAGTTAGCATACCTAAAGCCACCAATGTAAAAATTTTTTTCTTCATTTTTTTAATCTTAAAAATTAATAGTTTTTTATTTGTTAATTAACTTACCAAAACTAAAAAAAACAAACATAAATGCAAATTTTATCCTACTATTATATAAAACCAATTTAAACGTAAATTAGCCTTTAAAAATCACAAAACATATTGATTATGAAAAAGACCTTTTTAGGATTAGCGGTTGTTGCAGCATTAACAATCGTTTCTTGTAAACAAGAAACCAAAGACAAAGTAGGCGAAGCCACAGATGCTATAGGAACTGAAATGGACCAAGCCGTTGATACAGCGGCTGTAAAAGTAGACGCTGCCATCGATTCTACTAAATCTAAAATTAGCAACAAAATGAAAGAAGGAGCTGCTAAAATGAATGAAAAAGCAGAAGAAATGAAAGAGGAATCTAAGAAGTAAAAAAAAAGACTGTCTATTGACAGTCTTTTTCTTATTCTCTAATTTTTTGTTCCCATTTCCAGGCGCTTGCTAATGCTTCCTCTAAAGTAGATTGGGCGGTCCAGCCTAAAATAGTATTTGCTTTGGTGGTATTAGCATACGCTTCGGTGACATCTCCCTCGCGGCGATCCACTAATTTATATGGTAACTTTTTGTCACTTACCTTTTCAAAAGCATGTATGACTTCTAATACCGAACTTCCGGTACCTGTACCTAGGTTAAAAGCTTCTACTTTTTCAAGATTCTTTTTATTTAGTAGTCGTTGCAAGGCAATTACATGGGCTTTTGCCAAATCGACAACATGAATATAATCTCGTACAGCGGTTCCATCAGCAGTTGGATAATCAGCGCCATAAACGGCTAGTTCTTTTCTTAACCCCATTCCGGTTTGAGTAATGAACGGAACTAAATTTTGAGGAACTCCTAGCGGCAACTCACCAATCGCTGCCGAAGGGTGTGCTCCAATAGGATTGAAATAACGCAACAAAATAGCATTGATTCCCGTTACCTTGGCCGTATCTGTAATGATTTCTTCACCTATTTGTTTGGTGTTTCCGTAAGGCGACATGGCTACTTGAATTGGCGCATTTTCAGTGATTGGCATGTTTTCGGCTTGACCATAAACGGTACAAGACGAACTAAATATAAAATTAGCTGTTTCTTTTTTCTGTAGTTCTTGTAATAAGTACACTAGAGCATTAACATTATTTTCATAATATAGAAGAGGATTTCCAACACTTTCGCCCACTGCCTTTGAAGCGGCAAAATGAATGACTCCTTCTATATCAGAGTGTCTTTGAAAAAAGTCTTGGACTTTACCTTTCTCACGTAAATCTAATTTTTCAAAAGCAGGAACAATTCCTGAAATTGATTCAATACCATCCATAACCTTTAAAGAAGTATTTGATAAATCGTCAATAATAACGACCTCATATCCTTCTTTTTGCAATTCCACAACAGTATGTGAACCTATAAATCCTAAACCTCCTGTTACTAGTATTTTCATATTGTTTGTATTTTATGTAAAAGGCACGAATTACCGTGCCTTTCTATTTTATTTATTTAAAAATCCCAAAACACAGTCAGTGATAAACTTAATTTGTTCGTCGTCTAATTCGGTATGCATCGGCAACGATAACACTTCTTTAACCAACTGATTCGTTACCGGAAAATCCTCTTCTTTGTATCTCTCATCTACATACGCTTTTTGAGCATGTAAAGGAATTGGATAGTAAATAGCACATGGAATTCCGTTATCTAATAAATGCTGCATTAAGCCATTGCGGTCAGCATCTAAAATACGTAAAGTATATTGATGAAAAACGTGGCAATCGCAGATATCACAAATTTGCGGAGCAATAATATTTTTATGTCCTTCAAAAGCAGCAGAATATTTTCTAGCTGCATCTTGTCGCGACTTATTGTACAAGTCTAATAAAGGTAACTTAGCATTCAACACAGCAGCTTGTATGCTATCTAAACGAGAATTTACACCTACTACATCATGATGGTAACGTTCGTACATTCCGTGATTTACAATTCCGCGTAGCTTATGAGCCAAGGCATCATCATTCGTAAAAATAGCTCCACCATCACCATAACAACCTAAGTTTTTAGATGGAAAAAATGAAGTCGCTCCTACATGTCCTATTGTGCCTGCTTTCTTTTTGGTTCCATCAGAGAATTTACAATTGGCTCCAATCGCTTGAGCATTATCTTCAATCACATATAAATTATGTTCTTTAGCTAATGCCATGATTGCCTCCATATTAGCAGCACGTCCAAATAAATGTACCGGAACAATGGCCTTAGTTCTAGGTGTGATTGCCGCTTTAATGCGATCAATAGAAATATTCATGTTGTACAGATCCACATCAACAAGAACTGGTGTTAATTGTAAAAGAGCTATTACCTCCACAGTTGCAGCAAAAGTAAAATCAGCAGTAATCACTTCATCACCCGGCTTTAAATCCAATCCCATCATGGCGATTTGCAAAGCATCGGTTCCGTTAGCACAAGGAATTACATGCTTTACATCAAGATATTCCTCTAATGATTTTTGAAATTGATGTACTTGCGGTCCGTTAATATAAGTATTAGTATCTAAAACCTCTTGGATTGAATCATTAACAGTGGTAGCAATCTTATCGTATTGACTTTTCAAGTCAACCATTTGTATTTTTTTCATCTCTATTTAAATTTACCAGAAGCAGCTTTTAAAGTTAAAATTAGAAGACTGAGCAAAGCCCGCTGCTACCTCAACCTAGTTGGGAAGAAATTTTAATTGTATTCGAAATCGCCAACTACCGCCTTTTCTACTACTTCTTATTGCAAAAATAGCAATTTAACCGCTAAGATTTAAATGATAAACAAAAGAAACAGTATTTTAGCAAAATAAAACTTTTCATATGCTTTTTCTGTATAATATTTTAACCAATTTCGCTAGTTCGCTATTACCTGTGATTGCGCTTTTCGCACCAAAAATCAAACTTTTTGTCGATGGTAGAAAAGAGGTTTTTAAAGAACTTTCCAGCAAAATAAAACCCGAAGACCTTACTATATGGTTCCATGCCGCTTCATTAGGAGAGTACGAACAAGGTCTTCCTGTAATTGAAAGTATAAAAACCAAATACCCTTCACACAAAATAATAATCAGTTTTTTTTCGCCTTCAGGTTATGAAGTACGTAAAAATAATATAGTGGGCCACGCTACTGTTTATCTGCCTTTAGATACTAAATCAAATGCAAAGGAATTTATAAAAGCCGTTCATCCTGATATGGTATTTTTTATCAAATACGAATTTTGGCCTAACTACCTCAACGAATTAAAGGAACACCAAATACCGACTTATTTAGTTTCGGGGATTTTTAGAGAAAACCAACTCTTTTTTAAATGGTATGGGGCGTTCTACGTAAAAGCACTAGATGCCTTTACCTACTTTTTTGTTCAAAACGAAAAATCTAAAAACCTACTAGTACAATTAGGCAAAACAAATGTTGCTGTCTCGGGAGACACGCGCTTTGATCGTGTAGCAACCATTTTAGAAAAAGACAACAGCTTATCGTTTATTGCTGCTTTTAAAAACAACAAAACAACACTAGTTGCAGGAAGCACTTGGCCAAAAGATGAAGCCCTACTGACAAAATACATCAATCAAACAGCGCACAATATAAAAGTAGTAATCGCGCCTCACAACATCAAAAAAGATCAAATTGCCAGCTTGAAAAATTCGATCACTAAAAAAACAGTACTCTATTCGGATTATCTTTACAATCCTACCATGCCATTAGCAGAATATGATGTTTTTATCATAGACACCATTGGTATACTAACTAAAATTTATAGTTATGCTGATATCGCTTACGTGGGAGGAGGATTTGGAAATCCCGGTGTACATAATATATTAGAACCAGCCACCTTTGGAATCCCAATCATTATAGGTCCTAATTATTCACACTTTGCGGAAGCAACCGCCTTAATCAGATTACAAGGATGTCGCGCAATTTCTAATGCGCAACAATTAAAAAAAACGATTACTGAATTGAACGCAGATGCAACATATCGAACAGAGAAAGGACATATATGTAGCACATTTGTAACAATGAATAAAGGAGCAACCAACATCATTTTAAATACGATAGCTCCATAACTGGTTCACACCTCTTTTTTATGTCTTTAATTTCTTGCTTTCTGTCAAAAATCAATTTCGATAGCACTAGCACTGCATTTCTATTGGTTGAAGTAGTTAAAACAGTTCGAATTTGCGTTTTTATAAAATTTTGCTTTAGTTTATTTGGATAAATACTTATTCGGCCATCCTATTTTGGCAAAATATAAACTATTCATAATCAAATATTTGTCTACTCACCCACTAAACAACGGCTAAAGGAGAGCCTTAGTGGCTTGTTTGAAAAACAAACAGACTCCTTTTTCAAACAACTAAGCACGTAAACCCCTTTACAGGCAGCAGGTTACATAAAACAGAATCAAGAAAAAGGGTTGGAAATATTATTTTTAAAAAAAAATTGAAAATTTATTCTACATATCAAAAATTTTATATCTTTGCTCCGAATTAATAATTAACCTTTTATATTAAATTAAGATGAAAAAAGTATTTTTAAGTTTAGCTGTTGTTGCTGTTTTAACTGTTGTATCTTGTAAAAAAGCTGAAGCTCCTGCTGAAGAAGTTGTAGCTGACACTACTGTTGTAGCTGTTGATACTGTAGCTGTTGATACTGTAGCTGTTGATACTGCTGCTGCTGCAACTACTGAAGCTCCTGCTGCTGAATAATTTCAGACACAAGCAAAAAAAAATAAGCCGTTTACTTTAGTAGCGGCTTTTTTTTGTGCCTATTTTTTTTTATAAAAACCCAAATACTTATTTTTAGTGCAGAACGCTACTAATCTGTAAATTCAAAATTGTTGTTTGAAAAATCTAAAATCTCAGCTTTAGACCCGTACTTTACAATTTCATCGATTCCTTTCTGCACCATTAATTCCGTGCTGTATTTACGACTTACCGCCACTACTTGCCCATTTACAACGACACGAAAGAAATACTTTCCTTTGGAAGTCTTAAACTTTACATAAGAGCACGTTTCAAGTACTGATCGCAAGTACTCTACAGCCGACTCACAATCCATCCTTAACTCATAAGCATTACTAGTAAAAATAGGCTTGCCTTTGCGAGAAGCAAATTCAAACTTATAATCTCCACTAAATCTTTTACTAATTACAAAAGAAGCCATAGTTATTTTAGAACAAACAGGTTAATTACCACTTTAAGCGTGATCACGCAAACATACCACAATCACGACCATTATTACAACTTCACAGCTTGCAATTCGTTGACCAACCCTAATTATTGAGGACAAAAAAAAAGCCTCAAACATAGTTTGAAGCTTTCTTTGTACTCAGAGCGGGACTTGAACCCGCACGAACATTGCTGTTCACTGGATTTTAAGTCCAGCGTGTCTACCAATTTCACCATCCGAGCATTATTTGGTATCGAGCGAAAAACGGGGCTCGAACCCGCGACCTCGACCTTGGCAAGGTCGCGCTCTACCAACTGAGCTATTTTCGCATTTTCAATTTTTAAAAAGAAC
>NZ_JAQWTM010000248.1 GCF_029242675.1 Flavobacterium sp. | reverse complement strand
TTTAGAAAACAAAATAGTCAGCATAAAAACAATCAAAGCAGTAACACCAATAACAAAAACTATTGGGCTAGTGCCAAAAATAAGCAAACCATAGCCAATCAATCCAGTGAAAAACAAAGCAGGAAACAAAAATCCTGCAACGGAACCCGATCGATTTCCACCGATAGTAATATAAAGATAATCCCTTAACCAAGTAGATAGAGAGATGTGCCACCTTCTCCAAAACTCCGTAATCGATGCAGACTTATAAGGTGTAATGAAATTTGTTGATAATTTAAAGCCCATCAACAATGCAATACCTATCGCCATATCCGAGTACCCTGAAAAGTCACAATAAATTTGCAAGGTATATCCATAGGCTGCCATCAAATTTTCGAAGGCAGTATAGCTCTTAGGTGCATCAAAAACACGGTCGACAAAATTTAATGAAATATAATCCGACACCACCGTTTTCTTTATCAATCCACCAATAATCATAAACAAAGCATTATTTACGTCCGTACGGGACAAAACAGTCTTTTTATATATTTGAGGAATAAACTCCGAAGCTCTAACAATAGGTCCTGCTACCAGCTGAGGGAAGAAAGAAACGAAAAACATATAATCAAAAAAGTTCTTCGTAGGTTCTAACTCTTTTCTATAAATATCGATAATATAACTCATCGATTGAAAGGTGTAAAACGAAATCCCTACGGGCAGTATAATATTTTGCAAGGCAAAATTACCGTCAAAAAGACCATTATAACTCACAATCATAAAATTAGAATACTTGAAGTATCCTAAAAAGCCTAAGTTAAAAATAACACTTAGTATGATAAAAAATTTGCGAAAGCGCTCATCCGTTTCTTGGTACAAAAATTTAGCTAACGTAAAGTCAATGACTCCCGAGAACAGTAACAAGAAAAAATAAATCCCGCTAGACTTGTAATAGAAAAAGAGGGAAAAAGCAAAAACATATATATTGCGATACAGTCTTGTACTCGCTTTTGTAGTCAAGATGTATATTGGATAAAAAACTAAAAAGAGACCTAAAAAGAAAGGCGTATTGAATAGTATTGGTTCTTTAGGGTCGTATACAAACCAATTTCCTACCTCAGCAATTGTGATCTGCCCATAGGTATCCATAAACCATTTTTGTAATGCTATAAAAAACTCCACGTACTGCTACTTATTATAATTATGAAATGTTTGAATGATCTCGTCAGCAACTAATTTGCCTTGCATTTGGTATCCTTTGACAGTATAATGCACTCTATCTGCTGCGATTATTCCCTTTCTAAAGTTTTGTTCCACACCTTGCATTCCTCCTAGTAATGTGTAAAAATCATAAAAAGCATAATGGTTTTTAACTGCTGCTTTTTGCATCTCCGTACAATAGCCATCAACTATTGAATTTAACTTATGATTCGCTAAAAACGAAGGAGGAGGAGTTAAAACTAAGATGGGTATATTGGGATTAGTTTTTCTGATATTTTGAATAAAGAGCTCTAATTGAAGCATGAATTCGGCATTGGTCAACTTACCATACGATTCATTAGTTCCAAAAGAAGCCACAACTAAATCTGGTGTTAAGCCCTTGAGCTGCTCAAAAAACAAAGGATATTTATTATAATCCGAATACTTAGCTCCATTCACACCAAGATTGTGATAGATAATTCCAGGTTTATCATTCTCTAAAACAACACCGCTCAAAATGTACTGCTCTTGCTCTTTCTTAGGCAGTAAGTAAATTGTTTTTAAAGCCTCATCAGTATGATAAAAATGAAAGTTTGTAGTACTTGACAAATCCATTGCTTTATATGAAGTTTCGGATTTAGCTACTTCAGTAGTTTCGTTGGTTGGAATTTTTAACGTTTTTCCAAAGGTAATTCGGTCCGTTTTTAATCCATTTGCCTTTTTAACTTGAGCAATACTTAGACCGTATTTCGATGCAATTTCAGAGATAGTTTCCCCTTTTTTAATTTTATGAACCACAATTTTAGGTGCAGCTGATTTAACTACAACTTGTTGTTTTGAAGTAGCTAGCTCAAATAAATTTCGATTCTCAGGGGTAATTATTTTTAT
>NZ_JAQWTM010000247.1 GCF_029242675.1 Flavobacterium sp. | reverse complement strand
CGGCTTTAAGAGCGTTGCTTTTGAATTCTGCGGATAGCAGAATGGTAAGCCGATTGACCCAACAAATGGTTAAAGTAATTCAAGCAGATGTTACAAGCATCAGAGGATTACGAAATGTAATTGATGGCGAAGCGGAATTATTGACTGGTTTTGAGTTTAATATTCGTGGGAAACTTGGAACAAGTTTATTTGCTCCGTTTGTTGGAGCAATTGACAGAGTTTCTGGAAATATTACGGTTGATTTGCTTCCGTTTATCCCGTCAAATATGATTGCTGCACCAAGCGGAACTACTCATTTTAAAATTATTTCGGCTGGTACTGAAATCGATTTTGAAGCTGAAACCTTTGTTGAAGCACATTCGGAAACGGCAATTTTACCTTGGGATGCGACACCAACGGTGGCAATTAATCAAACTAACACGGTAACGCCCGCAAGTACAAAACCTTTGTTTTTGGCTTTAGGAATTGAGTTTTACCAAGAAGTAAATGGACAAATGTACCCATTGAAAAATGGTGCATTCAACCCATTGGCGGTAACTTTGGTTAGTGGCGTATAGGATGGTTTTGGTACTATCAAGAACTTATTTCCCTGAAGGAACTAATGGGAAACTCGAATGCGAGGGCAAATTAATTTGTAAAACAATTGAATTGCCTTGGAAGAAAAACGAAACGAAGGTTTCCTGCATTCCGGAAGGGAAATATTTTATTAGAAAGCGATACAGTGAGAAATACAAATGGCATATGGAAGTGATGGATGTACCGAATAGAAAGTTTATTCTATTTCATCCAGCCAATAATGCTCAAAAGGAATTGCAAGGCTGTATTGCCCCTGTTACTAAACTTTCTGGACCAGGATTAGGTTTGATGTCGAGAAAAGCTTTTACAAGTTTAAAAAACTTGGTTTATAAAGCCTTGGACAATAAAGAAAGTGTCGAATTAATTATTCAATTTTAAAAACAGATTATGAAAAAAATTATAAATAGAGCGAAAGCTCCCACTCCGAAATTTTTTAAAGTGCTTCGAAATATTGGTTTGGCATTAGCAGCCGTTGGCGGAACTATTTTGGCTGCGCCTGTGGCGTTGCCAGTTGCAGTAGTTTCAATTGGAGGTTATTTTGCAGTTGCTGGTGGTGTTATTTCCGCTGTAAGTCAACTAACCTCAACCAAAGATGCAGTCGAGTAATCCCGCATTCGTTGGTACCGCTGGCGGTACTCTTTTGAGTATTATTCCAAATTTGAATTCGGAAGATGTTGTAAAAACTATTATTTTAGCCACTTTGGTTGCAATAGTCAGTTTTACAATTTCAATTTTACTCAAATTTTTAATTCGGAAGCACAAAAAATAAGTTTAGCCCTAGTTGTGGTGACCTTTGGGTTAAACAAAATGAAAGCCAAGTCTAGATTTGGCTTTTTTTGATTTACATTTCTCTAAATTCATTGAGTGTTACCTCAATTACTACCACTTCGGAATTGTACCAATACAAATCGTAGTATTTTGCAAAATCTAATGCTTTTGTTCTACTGTCAAAAGCTCCAAAAAATACTCTTGATGCTCTTGATTTCCAATTGTCTGTTTGAAATAATAAAAATAGGCTCATAAGATTGATTTTAATGATTAAAAAATGAATTATCTATTGCAGTAGCGGTGTAAAATTACTCTCCGCATATCGTTGATAAGGTTGATGTTTTCGTGAAATTGCTTTTCTTTTTGCTCCAAAAGTTTTAGAGCTGCAATGTGCTTAACGTGGGCTTCGTGTTCTTCCATCATCATTTTAGATTTAACAAAAAACTCTTTTTTGAAATCGTTAAGGCGCAAAAATGGAATTACAGAACCAACTAAATGTTGATGCCAAAAATTAGTTTTCCATAAACTATAAGCAACAAAATAAAGGTTTTCGCAGTCCTGTTCTAAGTCAAAAATGACTACAAAGCTGTTTGTAAATGGCTCTTTTTGTGGCTTTCCGCTGTTCATCCCTTTGTTAAGTAGGAATAAATGGGGTTTCGAGTAAATCGTGCCTTTCTGGTGGGTTTTGATAATAAAATTCTGCATACTTTCGGCTTTAAAAATTGATTAGATTTTCAATTTTTCGCAGATTTTCTATTGAAATGCAGGTGTGCCTCGCTACGCTCGACCTATAAAATTTTTCAAAAGAAAAAAAAGAAAAAAAGAAAGCCGTCCGTTTAAGTGGAAGGTTTCAGAAAAAAAAGTTTTTTTAAAAAAATACTACCCGAAACATCATCGGAAGTATGGACGTGAAATCGGAAATGATTGTTGTTGCGAACCGTTAAGGGTGGAGATTTTTTTTAAAACCCGCAGGGCTTGAACTTTTTTTTCTGAATACCTGGAGCTTATCTTTACTCTCTTTTTTTTATTTTTTGTTTTGAATATCCAAATCAAATGTTCTTGTTTAATCGGATTTTGTCTGAAGGATTGGATGTTGAATTGGAAGGTGGTCGTCTTCGGAAAGGGTATCAAATTCTTTGGATGGATAAAAAATCCAAATCAAACAATAGAAATGCTTTTTATCCGGCCAAAGAATTTGATACTCTTTCTTAGATTTGATTTTTGAGGATGCCTAATTGTCTTATGAAAAGAGAAGTTTCAATTTAATCGGAATGTTGTATTGAAAATGGAAAGCATCTTCAAAAAACAATGCATTATATTACCAAGTGCGATGTGGCAGTAGCGCAAGTAAGTGTATCATTTTTTTATTTGCTTACTTGGATTTTTCTGATTGCTTTAGTGGAAAAGCTGATGCCATAGACTTGAAAGAAAGATAATGCTTCAAGGTTATCAAAGTTATTATAAGGAACGGTATGGCATCGGCTTTTCCGCTGGAGCAATGACTTGGGGTCTTCTGGCAAATAAAAAATGATACTCTTACTGGTTTTTTTGGTTTTGTGGGTTCTAAAAATGTCTTTACCATAGACAAATCACTAAAAGTTAAAGCCATTTTTAGAACTTACAAAAGCAATGAAAACACTACCGATTTATGCGTAAAGGTGCTAAAAACAGATACCGTAAACTTTCTTGAAAGTAATTATAACCATAAAGTTTCCTATGAAATGGCAAACGTTGTTGAAGACAGTGGCGAAGGACGGTGTTTTTTGTAGCTGGGTGATGCGATGGGAGCTGCAAAAAATGTTGTCCTGGAGCCACTGGCACGAGCGTTGGGTGAGCGGCTTTTTTACATAATGTTATTATAGTGCATCCGTTAATTTCTTTAATAGCAGGATAGTTCTTTATGCACTATAATGCCACATTATGTAACTAAGCTTGGGGAAAAGTTTTTGTTGCTCATTTCCATTGGTTTCTGTTTATTACATAGGTTGTTGAGCATACAAAAACTTTTTGGAGCGTTGGGAAGGAGTGGCAATTGAATTGTAAAACGTTCTTTTACCAACGAACGAAAAAGAATGTTCTCGTTATTACAAATAAAATTAGCGAAATGAAGCAAACAAATAATTGATGCTAGGAATACTTGGACTAGGAGCGATTTTTGTGCAGATGAATGAGATAATGAGTTATTTAAAGAAATTTCTTTTTTTGGTATATTTTTTGTTATTCAAACTTATGAAATGGATGTATGAAGTTGGTCAAAAATACGTTTTTTGATAGAAAATTTGTTTTTTGGTACAAGAGTTGTATATTTGCAAAGTCATTTCCCTAGGGAAAAGGACCTGGTTCGTGAAAACGTACGCCACAGCACCGTAGCCTGTGGCTTTTTTTATTTTATCCTCTTTGTATATTTGTCTTCATAGTATTTTTGATTTCTTGCATCATCAATATGAAAACAAGAAATAATCATATAGTCTGGAGTAATTTTTTCCATTACAACTAAAAAGTTTCCTTCTTTGAACCAAAAATAATCTCTGATTTTACCATCTGCTTCTAAAAATTTAAAACAAGTAACATCTTCTGTATCTTTGTTTTCCAGTATTGGTTTTATCCAATGAATTTTATTGGCTCTTTTTTTATCAAAATTTCTTTTTCCTTTATCTCCTCTTGTAATGATTTTTACAAAAGTATGTGGATAAGTTTCAAAACCTTCTTCTTTTGAGTTTGCTATATCTATTTTTACTTTACAACCGTCAAAATAAAAATCATTATCAATAAAATCTACTTTGAATAATTGATACAATTCTTTTAAATGTTCATCTGATGGGTCAATTCCTAAATTGGGTATGTGATCATCCAAGTCTAATAAATCCATTATAGTTTTATTTTAGGTTGGTGATCAAAAATATTGAACTTTGTTTCCCAAGGTTCTGTTCCTTCTTCGAGATTAAAACCTGATTTAGTTTCTAAATATTTAATGAAATCCATTCTGTTTTGAGTTGGATTTATAATATTATTCATCACTACTCTTGTTTTATAAGTAATGGCACCAATAAAAAAATCGGCTAATTGAAAGAAATTATTGTCGTGAGAATGTAAATGTTGGAATTGTTTGAATGGGCTTTTGCCTTTGTACTCGGCATCGAAAACTTCATTAATTTTTTTTAATTTTTCTCTGCCACGAGTATTTTGAACATCAATAAAAACACGGTATTCATCCCCATTACTATTATTTGGATGCAACAAATAATAGGTCATTTTATAATAGAAATTGTCGTGAGAACCTTGATTAAAATCTATATGATTTAGACGCTCTTTGTATTTCACTAAAACACAACGAAACTGTAGCGATGAATTAAAAAAATAATCTACTAATTCTTTGTATAATTCGGTTCTTGCATTTGAGAATTTATTCCATTTTAGCTCTGACTTTTGATTATGTTTTACCAGTATTTTATTAAATTCTTTTTGTAATTCAGCATATTCATTCATTGGAACTTTGATGTATCCAATACACATTACTGGAATTTTGTCGTGTTCTAAATGACAACTTTCATCTATATAAAAATCATATTTATTATTCATTAGTAATTTTATGAGCTATTAATTATTGGGTTTAGTTTAATTGACCGTTAGTCGCAATTTTGGTTAATTCATCTGAAGCATCTTTGTCTAAATTTATTCCTTTCTCTTCTAGATTTTCAATTACAGCTGATTTGAATTCTAATTTATCAATCAAGTGCTTGTGCTTAATTTTAAATAGCATAAATAAGTCGTCCCAAGTCATTGCGTAAATTTCATAATTTCTTATTGATTGCACTAAATACTTTTGACCTTTATTTTTTTGGTTTTCATATAAGTCAATGATATAGTCATCTACTTTTTTACCTACTAAAATAAACTTCCAATTTCTTCTTAAACTATTAAAACGTTCTTCCTCAATGATAAATCTTAAATACCTTTCAACTTGTTGAAACTGTTCTGAGCCAATTACTACAGAAGGCCTTTTTAATTCAACAATAATATTCTCTTCAATTGTTAAATCATTATTAGTAGCATCTGGAATATATGATTTTCTACTAATAAAAATATCGGGTCTTTTAAGTTTCTCTTTGCCATCTATTATTTCAGGCTTTTTATTATTAATTTCGAGATGTGCAAAATAATTATTTAATAAAATTTCAAAATTCTTGTCAGCAGAAACTAAATGAAATTGCTCACCAAACAACCAATAATTATCCTCTATAACTTTTTGAATATGTTCCCTTTCATTTGTGAACTTTTCTAAATCGTAAATTAATGCTTTTAAAATTTCTACAACATTAAATCTATTTTCTAGTAACTTTATTAGTGTATTTATATGAGATAAACTTGTTTTCTTTAAAGTTTTGGCTAGTTCTTCTCTTTCATCATCTGTTAGTTTTACTACATTTTCAACAATAGTTAGTACGCTTTCTCTTTGATCAGTATCAAGTAGTAAATTTAAAAACCCAACGATTGTTTTACTTTGTGTTGTAGTTAGACTTTGAAATATTTTTGGTTGAACACTATATAATTCTTTGATTACATTCTCTAAATCAATTTTTCTTAAATTATCGTATGAATTATTTTTGAAAACTGGAAATACTTTGTTCTTGTTATAATTTTCGATTAACTCATTGGCTTTTGAATTTCTAATGAATAATTTTTCCTTTTCAGAAACAAATTCATTTAGTAACTCTACTAGATTTCGAAAAGTAATGTCTGTTTGATTTTTTCCTGAAAATTCAAAGGCTGGATTATCTTCTTTCGTAGCATTGAAGTTGTCAAAGTAACTAGCTTCAATATATAAAGAGTGATGAAAATCTACTGCCTTATTGTTGAACGAAGTGTGTTTTCTAAA